>JALSTI010000057.1 GCA_026983795.1 Melioribacteraceae bacterium | reverse complement strand
CAATTATAAGCATCATAATATTCAGGGTTAATTAATAATTTTTATGGAAGTATTTGATTACCTGAGTTCAGAATATTTACCCAATCATAAAATGGAGCTGCTATTGGAACTGCAGTAATTTTACCTCCGAAACCCATGTAACGAATTGCAAATGAATTTATACCCGTGGGTTTTATTTCTTTCAGTAAATTATAATTTAAACTAATTTTAATTTGTTTTGCAAAATTTACGGTTTTTTTAATCAATTTCTCATGAAGTTTTTTTTGTGCAAGTTCGGTTTTAAGTGAATTTTTAATTTCTGAAAAAGATTTGGACGGAGGTTCAATGGTTTCTTTCTTTTTAGCAATAAGTTTAAATATAGAGTACCCTTTTTTTGTTTTTAGAGGTCCATAAACTTCGCCGATATTCATTTGGGAAGCGATTTTTCCAATTTTACCGTATGCAAACTCTGGAAACCAACCAAGCACACCTTTATTCTTTTTTGCTAATGGTAATATAGAATATTTTACGGCCAATTCACGAATATCTTTTCCCCTTTTAACTTGATTATAAATCATATTTGCAGTTTGCAAATCTTTTACTAAAATATGAACAATCTTTATTAGCATAGGTGTTTTTTCAGGTTGATATTTCTGATAATAATATTCTTTTAACTTTTTATTAGTAATTTTTACTGTATCAGTCAGTTGCGATTTTAATGCTTGTGCAAGGTAGTAGTCTTTCCACATCTGAACTTCTCTTTTAACACTTGGTAATAAATTTAATCCTCGTTTGTAACCTTCACGCGCTAAAAGTTCATCTTCAATATACTTTTGAACTTTTTTATTCAAACGTTCTGTAATAATTTTAGAATCAACTTTTTCCACAGCGAAATCATTAAATATCAAATCTCTAAGAAATTGCTCTAATGTTATAGGCTGTTTCTTAAATAAAATAAAATTCATATTTAATGAATCGGTTCCAAATGCTTTCTCAAAACTTAGTATATCTTGGATTTCAAGATGAAAAAGTTCACCATGTGTTGAATTTGAAACTTGTTTTTTATCGCGCAAATGATAAATTATTTTGCTTAACAGGCTTTTAAAGAGATGAGAATTAACATTCACTTTTCGTTTATTAAAAAAGTTTATATAAAATGCGTTATATAATTTTTTTTCCTTATTATGGCGTATTACTTTTCTAACAATATTTTCATTACTCAGTCGGTCATTTGCAGAACCGAAAACTTGCTTTATTTTGTCATCAAGTTTGAATATATACCAACCGTCAGGTGTAAGCATAGGTTTTGAATATTGTCCTATATCCAATTTGTAAATAGAATCTTCAACCTCCTCAAGCATTTGTCCGTAACTAACTTCTATTGGCTTTAGTTGTTCCTTGTATTCTTTTCTGTAAACAAGGATTGAATCGAATGGGAATCCAGTATTAAGGAGATTATACAATCTATAGATTTCATCCTTACTATTACTGAATAAAAAATTAACTTTCAACTTGTAGGAGTTTTTGAGTAATCCTTCTTCTAATTCCTTTTTAGAAATTTTAACTTTATTTTTTATTGATTGACGATATAGTGCGTCTCTTACAAACATCTTTTCAATATTCCGTATTGCAGTCTTAACTGCATTACTCCTATCAAGACCCTCATTTTCAGCTTCCAACGCCCAAAGCTTTTCTGCTATAAGAGTATAAAGAAATTTTAATTTTACGGAATAGTTATCTCCTTTTGTTTGTAATCCGAAATGTGGATTAAGCTCAAATCTTTCCAAAAATTCGGATTCCATAATAGTTGTATTGCCAACGCGTGCAAGAATTCTATCGTTCTGTATTTGTGCTTTTAATATAGTAGAAAGGCTATATATTGTAATTAAAAGTAGTAGTATTTTATTAGCTTTCATTGAATTTGCATTAGTTTAAGAACTTTTTCATTTTTTATTTGGGATTACTTTTTATAGATTTATACAATAAATATAATAAAATGAATATCTAATTGTCCTCATTCGGGGGTATTATGAAAATAAACAATACGATTTTAATTACTTTACTTTTTTTGTTTTTTATATTCACTTCTTCTATGTTCAGTCAAACCGGCAAAATTGCCGGGAGAGTAATTGATAAGGATACTGGCGAACCATTGCCATTTGTAAATATTCTGGTTGTGGGAACAACACAAGGTGCTGCATCTGATGTGGACGGTTATTATACAATACTAAATTTAAGACCAGGTGTATATACACTTAAAGCTTCAGCTATTGGGTATACATCCGTAACCATTAAAAACTTAAGGGTTTCTATAGGGTTAACTACAAAAGCGGACTTTCAACTTTCGGAGACAAGTGTTTCGTTAAATAAGGAAGTAGTTGTAGTAGCAAAAAAACCGTTAGTAACTAAAGACTTAACTGCATCAACGGCAGTAATAAGCTCGCATGAAATTTCATCTTTACCGGTCACGGAATTTCAGCAGGTATTACAATTAAAAGCCGGTATTGTTGGCGGTAATGTTCGCGGTGGAAGAAAAGGAGAAGTTTTATATCAAATTGATGGCGTCCCGGTTACTGATGCTTATGACGGGTCTACCGTGGTTGATGTTGATAAAAATGCTATCCAGGAACTTCAATTTATTAGTGGAGCTTTTAATGCCGAGTATGGAAGAGCACTTTCGGGTGTTGTTAATTTAGCTACAAAAGAAGGAAGTAATGAATTTAAAGGAAGTATAACTTCTTACATTGGCGGGCATTATAGCAACCGAACTAACATTTTTAGAAATATAAATAAATTTAAACCGACTTCGATCCGGGATTTGGAAGGTAATTTAAGCGGACCCATTATCAAGGATAAACTTTATTTTTATGTCAACTCAAGGTACAATTATTTTGACGGTTGGTTTTATGGTAAAAAGATTTATAATCCTTGGGATATTACAATAAATAAAAGCCCCACTCTTCCTTTGGATAAAAGATATATCATTCAACATACAGGCGACGGTTCCATAGTGCCAATGAATTGGAGTGAAAAAGTTTATTTACACGGAAAATTAACATACCTGCCTTTTACGGGATTTAAAATTACATTTACATATATAAACGATCGATTGAGATTTAAAACTTTTGACGGAGGGGCACGCTTCGATTTTAATCCTGATGGAGATTATAAACAATTCCGATGGGGGAATACCAGCATTTTAGGTATTACACATACAATAGGAGCTCATACGTTTTATCAAGCTAGTTTTTCTTACTTCTTTAAAAAGTACAGAAAATACGCCTACGCAGATTTAAATAACCCTTTATGGACAAATGTAAAGTTATTAAATCAACAACCGAAAGAAGTTCCAAGTTTTAAAACCGGCGGCACCCGCAATGACATGTTTAAGAGAATAACGAATGATTATGGTTTTAAATTCGATTTAACATCTCAGGTTACCAGAATACACGAAATGAAAGTTGGTGTTAACTTTACACAAACCCGCGTAAGTGTTGATGATTTTAATCTGCTTCAGTGGCTTGATAAAAATAATAATGGTAAATTTGATCCGGGTGAAGATGGTATTGAAGACCCCCAAATAACGCTTAATCCTTTTGTCAAAGTAAGAATTCCAAATCCACAAGATCCGAACGAAAATTTGTCAATTCATAATTATAGCCATAAACCAATTGAATTATCGGCATATATCCAAGATAAACTGGAACTTAATAATTTTATTGTAAATTTTGGTATTCGAGCCGATTTTTTTGAGCCTGACGGTAAAATACTTGTGGATCCTTCGGACCCGGATATTTACAGACCCAGAAGACCTGAGAATATTGCCCAAACCATTGCACAACGCAGAACCCACTGGTATAAAGATGCCTCTTCAAAATTTCAGATTAGTCCCCGTTTAGGGGTGGCGTTCCCTATAACTGATAGAGCGGTTATCCATTTTTCTTACGGACATTTTTTCCAAGTTCCTAACTACGAATTGCTTTATAAAAATCCGGAATATAAGTTTGGGTTTGGAACCGATAATCTTGGAATTGCCGGCAACCCCGATTTAAAACCTGAGCAGACTATCAGTGGTGAAGTTGGAATTCAACAATCTTTTACAGATGAATTGGGAGTTGATATTACGGCTTATTTTAGAGACATAAGAAATTTAACCGGAACAAGAGCAGATGAAATAAGACTGTTTGGAGGTGCCGGCAAATATAGCCAATTTGTGAATAGTGATTTTGGTTTTGTGAAAGGAATTATAGTTTCAGTTAATAAGAGATTTTCAAATCATTGGTCTGCTACCTTGGATTATACATTCCAATCTGCAAAAGGAAATGCTTCTGATCCCGAAGCAACTCGTAATGCTCTGGCAAGCGGGGAGTTGCCCGAAATTCAGTTGGTGCCGTTAAATTGGGATCAAACTCATACACTTAATGCAACTTTCACCTATTCTTATAATAATTGGGGCTTTAGTTTCATTGCAACCTACGGAAGCGGTTTCCCCTATACTCCTACTCAATCAATAAATTTATCGAAACTGCTTAATAATAGCGAGTTAAAGCCACCGACTTATAATGTTGACTTAAGAGCTTATTATGATTTGATGTTGTTTAATAACTATAAATTATCTTTCTTTCTACGTGTGAATAATTTGTTTGATATTAAAAACGAGTCAAAAGTTTATAGCGATAGCGGTACTGCAGATTTTACACTTGATGAGTTTTTAAGAAAACAACAACATTTGCCGGCTTTGGTAAATTCAATAGATGCTTTTTATAGAAATCCAACCTATTATTTTGAACCTAGAAGAATAGAAATGGGAGCATCATTTTATTTTTAAATAATTTGAATTATTTTATTGAAATTAATAAATGGTATAAAATATGAAATTAATAAAGTTAGCTATTTATTTGGTAGCAACGATTTTCTTTGTAAATTCTTCTTATGGACAAACCATTGGACGAGGTGACCCGACTGCCAGAAAAATTGGAATTCATAGAGGCAATCAAGTTAGAACCGTTTTTAATAATTGGGGCGTTGTCGCTCAACCTGGTGACCAAGGTCCAAGAGGCGCTTGGAAGTATGATGCAGACGGTTATGTCGGTGATGTTTCTCCTTTAGTAGGCGTGCTTTTACCTGTAAAGGATTACAATAATGATAGTTTAATTACTAAAGCCGATACAATTCATTCAGTAGTTATTACTCCTGTTTCCAGACCGGGTGGCGGAGATTTTGCGCCCGGAGGCGGTCAATCTTGGACATTTGAACCAATCCCGGGTTTTGCGAATCCGAATTTAGATAAAAAAGGAGAAGGTGTTGCCATGAGCCATTTGCCGGAAACTTGGCCGGATTTTTGGCCCGATCATCCCGATTGGGTCGATACTTCAGGCAAAGCCGAATGGAACGGTTTTTTCGGAAGAAATCAATTTAACGCTGATCAAGAAAGTTATTTTTGGATGGATGATAATAGAGATGAGAAAATGTTTGTTAGACATGGGTTTTTACCGGATAGCACCGACCCTACTCGTAAAGGTCAAGCTCTTCAAGTTAAAGTAAGAGGGTTACAATGGGCGAATTTTCTTGCGCAGGATGTTATTTTCTGGCTCTATGAAATAAAAAATGTTGGGACTGTAAGATATGATCAAACGGTTTTCGGTACACTTGTTGGGACTTATGTAGGAGCCGAAGGAGATGAATGGAACGATGATGTTTCATTTTTTGCCGTTCGCGACGCTATTACTTATTCGTGGGATTTTGATCATTATATTCGTCCTTCAGCTAACCCAAGATGGAAACCTAATCCAAGTGCAGTAGGATATATTGCTTATGCTTTTTTGGAATCCCCTGGTAATCCTTTTGACGGGATTGATAACGATGGTGATAATAGAAAATTTCAAAATTCGGCACCTTATTTTCAAGATACGGATTTTGATAAAAGAACTATTAAAGCAGGTGATAAGTTAGTTTTAATTGATAATTCCAATAATGATGGTAATTTCGTTCGTAAAACAATTACTATGCCGAATTCAGATACAACTGTGTACTCTATGGGGAAAAGGTTCGATCTTTCCCCTGGCGTAACAGAACTGGAAGAAGGGAATTTAACTAAAGGTACAAACCTTAATCCAAATGCTTTTGATGGTATTGACAATGATCTTGACGGAATTATTGATGAGAACTTTCAAGTACATTATAGACAGTTTAAAAAGGATGAAACTACCGAACAAGTCTTAATTGATACTTTGGATCCGGTTCAATTTAAGGATTATATTAGTAATGTTGGTTTAAATGATAAAATGATAGATGAATCAAGAAGCGATGGAATTGATAATGACAATGACTGGAGTAGGGACCCTCAAACAGGCGAGCTTCTTTTTGATGATAAAGGAAATTTAATTGATGATGTTGGCGCTGACGGAAAACCTGACACGCATGATTTAGGTGAAGGTGATGGAGTACCAACACTTGGTGAGCCTAATTTTGATATAACAGATGTTGATGAATCGGACCAAATTGGATTAACAAGCTTTCAATATTTTGTTCCCGCCGGAGCAATAACAATGAGTGACGAAGAAGATATGTGGAGAAGATTGAATCCCGGGCATTTTGATGTTCCTAAATCAATTGTTAATAATGTTGCTATTAGAGGGGAAGATGGCGATTTTATCTATGGCTCGGGATATTTCCCCCTCTTACCTCAAAATACACAACGATTTTCATTAGCTTTGGCTTTTGGAGACGATTTTCCAGGAGTCTTAAAAACAAAAAGAATAGCTCAATTAATTTATAATGCAAATTATAATTTCCCTAGACCGCCTGATAAACCTACTCTAACAGCGGTACCTGGGGATGGTAAAGTAACTCTTTATTGGGATAGAGTTGCAGAAAAATCAATTGACCCTACTACCAAAGAAAAAGATTTTGAAGGATATAAAATTTATAAAGGCACGGATCCTAATTTTACTGATGCATTTACAATTTCTGATGGTACCGGTCGCCCGCGTCAATATAAAGCTTTTAAACAATTTGATTTGAAAGATGGAATTAAGGGTTATTTTAGTGCAAGTCCTACATTGGTTAATTTAACAAGTGGAGTGCCGTTCTTTTTAGGAAATGATACCGGGTTACAAAATTCGTATGTAGATACTGACGTGGAAAACGGTAGAACTTATTATTATGCTGTTGTTGCCTACGATCGCGGAAAATCCGAAAGTGATATATTTCCCACCGAAAATACAAAATTTATAGCAATTAGTATAGATGGTAAAGTTCAGCTTGATATTAATACCGCGGCTGTTGTTCCTACTGCGCCGGTTGCCGGTTATGTACCTCCTAAAAGTGGTCAAAAAACCGTTAGAGAATCCGGTCACTCCGAAACTACGCCTATTTTTGTTGTGATTGATCCAAGTAAAGTTACTAATTCAACTTATGAAGTCTCATTTGAAGATTCATTAGTACAGGGAGTACCTATTGCATTTGCATATAATGTTAAAAATTTATCTACAAATGAAGTATTAATAAATAATAATCCCGATCTGGTTGCAAAAGACGGCGACGTGTTTGACGGTGTTTATCTTTCCATAGATAATAGATACCAAAATTTGGATAGTATCAAGGTAAATCCATCAAGAAGCGGTTGGAATAATAACTATCCGGATAATCTTAGATTTACAATTCAACCATTCAATTTTCCTAATCTTCCTAAAGGAATAAAAGATCCACGGGACTATGAATTTGTTTTTTATGATTCTTACGATAAACCTACTTCTGAAGTAATGCCTGGAATTCCAACTACTTCGGTTAATACTAATTTTGAAATATACGACGTTACTAATCCGGATAAAGCGAAAAAAATTCCCTTTAGATTTTTAAGTAGAGATGATACGCTTAATGGTAAGGATAATATAATTTTGGCTACTTCAGATACAACTAAACTAACATGGTTTATTTCATTTATTGGCGATAGTGCTAGAGTTCCTAAGGCTGGCGACACATTAATTATAAGTTTAAATAAACCGCTGTCTTCTTCCGACAAATTTAAGTTTACTACCGCAGGTTCTTCTTTTGATGCATCAAAAGCAAAAGTAGATATTAATAATATTAAAGTGGTGCCTAACCCTTATGTAGTGACTAATGTGTTTGAACAACCATTACCTCCTCAAATAAGAGGACGGGGTGAAAGAGTCGTAAACTTTATAAATGTGCCCCCTAATTCTCAAATAGATATTTATACATCGAGCGGTGTTCATGTGAAAACACTGCATCAAAACGGTAGTTTAGAAAATGGTACCGTATCTTGGGACCTTAGGTCAAGCGAAGGTTTGGATGTAGCCTATGGCGTTTATTTTTATATTGTTCAGGCTAAAGGTATTAGTGAAAAGAAATTCGGAAAAATAGGAATAATCAAATAAAGTACTTTAAGTTTTGCGGGAGCAAAAAATGAATAAATTAATTACAATTATAATTCTAATCTTTACGGTTACATCGTCTGCCCAAAGTAAATTTGGAACAACTGCAGCTAATTTCTTAACTATTCCTGTCGGTTCTAGAGCTTCCGGAATGGGAGGCGCATTTGTAGCCGTTGCAAACGACGTTACTACTGCTTATTGGAATCCGGGCGGATTATCTAGGCTTCCATCAAATGAGTTCAACGTTAATCACGCTAATTGGTTAGTAGATACTAAATTGGATTGGGCGGGAATTGCTATAAAACTGAGTGAATATGATGCATTTGCAATTAGTCTTTATCAACTTGATTATGGCGAAGAAGAAATTACAACAGTCAGTCAACAAAATGGTACCGGTCAGACGTGGAGCGCATCCGATATTGCCATTTCTATTTCTTATGCTCGCAATCTTACTGATGCTTTTTCGATTGGAGGAACTGTTAAATATATTCAACAAAAGATTTGGAACGAAAGTGCAACTGCTTTTGCAATAGATGTTGGTCTTCTCTTTACCACTCAATTTAATGGTTTGCGTTTAGGAATGAATATTGCTAATTTTGGTACCGGAATGAAATTATCGGGGAAAGATCTTTTGCAGCCAATTGATATTGATCCTGCTCATGCAGGAAATAATGCAAATATTACAACGGATTTGGATACCGATAGCTGGACTCTGCCTTTAATATTTAGCGTTGGACTCTCATATGACTTCATAAAAAGCGAAGACTGGACTTTTACGGTGGCAACCGATGCATTAATTCCAAATAATGAAACTTCCTATTTAAATTTAGGAGGAGAGCTTGTGTGGGATAATATTTTATTTTTAAGAGGCGGCTATAACTCTTTATTTAAGGATTTTGCTGAAGAAGGTCTTACTGCCGGAGCTGGATTGCAATATGATTTTGGAGGAGTAAAGGTAAGAGCCGATTATTCTTATATGGATTTTGGAAAATTTAATGAAATTTCAAGATATTCTGTTTCAATTGGTTTTTAATTTTTTTACTAACTAATATCTACTAACTAACATAACGAGGTAAATATGAAAAAAACTCTATATCTTCTTGTTGCACTTCTTGTAACAACAGTAATGTATGCTCAAGTGCCGGTTACATTTAATGTCGACATGAGCGTACAAATGCTTAAAGGTAATTTTGTTGCCGGTACTGATAGTGTAACTGTTACCGGAGATTTTGTACAAGACGTCAATAACGATACAACAGGAAATTGGGGAATAGGATTCACAATGAGTCCTGATTCAACTAACGATTCTCTGTATACAGTAACTTTAAACTTTCCTGATACTGCAGTTGGTAATTCTTACCAATACAAGTTCAGATTGGATGCCGGCTGGGAAGGCGGCGGTAATAAAGTTTTCACTTTAGATTCCGTAGCAATGAACCTACCCGTTGTTTATTACAATAACGACAGTGTCTTCGTTACACAGGTTACTGACACAATTAATTTTACGGCTGACCTAACAGACATTGCCGGAACCGGTGTTGGCTTCTTCGATGTGACGACTGACTCAATTTTGGTTATGGGTCTTGATTGGGACGGACTAGGTACTGTTGTAAGTGGTAATAGAAAAATGACTCAAGATCCGCTTGAACCCGGTACCGTATTTAAAACTACTATGGTTGTCAAAGGTTCTTTAGGAGATTCAACAAAATGGAAATTCAAAGCTTTCCCTGCTAGTAAATTTGCTAACGACGGTTGGGAAACCGGTGGTGATAGATGGGTTACTTTCCAACCAGAAGGAACAGTTATTAATTTGCCTTCAATTGTTCCTCGGATAACCCCATTAAATGGTCCTACAACTATTGATGTTAGTGTGCTTTTCCAATGCGACATGGGTCCTAATCCGGCAAACAGATACGATTCATCTGCCATTCCTTTGGATTCATTGGAATTTATAGGTCTAAAAGGGGCTGACAGTGTATTAGGAGCTTGGGGCGGAAATTGGGTTCCTGATGATACATTAGCAGTTAACGGACAAATGGTTGCTCTAAATGATGCTGGACTGTTTGGTGACAAAGTTGCAGGAGACAATATTTGGTCAAAACAAGTTGTTTTTCCGGTTGGAACTCAGCAAGGAGTTATTGAATATAAGTTCGGCGCATGGTATCCTGCTGCTGCTACTATAAGTGGAGGTTCTGCTCCAATGGATAATGAAATGGGATTTGGAATAAATCATAATTTTGATTTGGAAGAATCAGCTAATCCTATTGAACTAAGTGAAGTTTGGGGAACCCAAGTTGTTACCAGTGTTCAACAAGTTGGTAATACTTTACCTTCTTCGTACCAACTATCCCAAAACTATCCTAATCCGTTCAATCCTACGACTGTTATAAAATATAGCATTCCCGAAGCGGGAAAAGTAACTTTAAGAGTTTATAACATGCTTGGACAAGAAGTTGTAACAATTGTAAATTCTCAACAAGCTGCAGGTAACTACAAAGCAACTTTTGATGCCGGCAGATTAGCAAGCGGAATTTATTTCTACAAATTATCCGCTAAGAATTTCAACATGACGAAAAAGATGATGCTCTTAAAATAATATTTTGATGTTGAAGAACATTAAAAGCCGGCTTGAATAAAGCCGGCTTTTTTTATATGAACTTTTAATTAGCATATAATTGACTACCATTCCGGTTATTTTTTGCCCGGGATTTCCTAAATTATTAAAAATCCCGGTTTTCCAAAAGAACTGGGAAGCGGGTTGGAAAGTCATTCAAAAGCTTCAATATTTTTAGAAGAATTTCGAATTTAAAATATTTATTTATAAATATTCTGTTTTAAGTGCTTAAGACTATTGTAAAAATTTATTGCCTGCTTGTATTTTGGGTTTAATGAGATACTTTTTCTAATTGCGGAAAGAGCTTTATCGGTTTGACGGTTAAAATAATATGCTCCTGCAAGATTATAAAAGACCTGCGCATCGGTCGGGTTTAAACTGATACTTTTATTTAAATAAGTAATAGCCCGTTTGTAATGTTTTAATTCCAATTCAATGGCTCCCCGCCATTTATTTGTATAAGCGCTGGAATGCATTTTATCCAATTTAATTATATAGGGCAATGCATCGGAATACTTTTTAAGCTGAATTAAAGGTGTTATGGCGGTTACATAAAAATTTTCATCGAATGGAAATTCGTCAATCATTGCATCTATTTCTTTCTTAAATAATCGAATATTCCCTTTGCGTAAATACATTTTAGCTATTTTATAGTGTGCATTTGTCCAGCTGATGTCATGATCAATTAAATGTGCTGCCGTAGAATCAACAGTTGTTTTAAGCTTTATAGCTTTTAATAAATAATTCGGCGTGTTTTTTGGGACAAAGGGATAAGCGCCCAACAGTTTTTTTAATCTAAAGTCTGCTACTGTTGAATCCAGTTTAGTAAAAGGAAAATTCGATTTTAGTATTTTTTCTTGTGTGTCATTGGGAATATTTAATGGTTGATGTTTTGGTAAATAATTTTGTTTATTCATTTCTTCAAAAAAAGTTTTCCCAATTAATTGATAGCCTTTTACATTCGGATGTAAATGATCGACAGTTAAATTATAACCGGTTATCTTGTCGGGACTGTTTGCGTTAAAAACGGAATCGATATTGATTAACGGGTAGTTAAATTGTTTTGCTAATTTTTTAATAACACTGTTTATTTCACTTGGCGCCCTGAATCTGAGTCCGTCTAAATCTTTAGCTTTATAAAATAATCCTCTTGCCTGGGTTAATTTATTTTTACGCAGCTTTTGTTTTGCTTCCCTAAAAACCGTTGCTGCTGTAGGTAAAGAATCAGATGGAATTGAAATAAACGGTTTCTGTAAAAGGTTAGACTCAAGGGTACTGATTACCACATTTACTTTAGCCTTTCTAAGCATATTTAACATATTGGTAAAATTTTCTTTGAATTGATCTATTCCGTCCCTATATAATTCCGAGTTTAAAGGGATTGCACTTTCTCCAATCATTTTTTCCATCAGTGTCTCGTTGGGTTTGCCGTGATTGGTTTTGGAGCCAATGAATTTATAAATGCTTTTGATAACAGATTTTATAAGCTGCGTTGTCTTAAAATTCTCTAATGATAAAAATAGATTTGTTAAATATCCGGAATTTCCAAAAGATTCAGAAGACGCAACTCCAAGCGCTCCGTAATATTCATTATGACCAAAATAAAACAAAATAAGGTCGGGCTTCTGTTTTAAGACATCCGGCAAAAAATCTCTAAGTGTAAAAGAATTAACCGCAGCTATTCCCAAGTTAATGACTTCAATTTTATTGTGAGGATATAAAAGCTCTAATCGTCTTTTGATGTAACGTGAAAATGCTGCACTATGGGCAAACGGCCATCCTGCAGCGCTGCTGCCGCCCATAACAAATACTCTAAATGTGGAATCACTTTTAACCTTTTCAAATCCGTCGGGAAAAACCGAAGGGGCTTTGGATATATTACTGAAATACTTATAAGGAATATCGGGATTTAAGAAAAGTAAGTTTGGGAAATCATCGGAAATTTTAATGAATGTTGTATAATCTTTACCGTAATTAAATATTCTTAAACTTCCTTCCAATAAAATGAAGAATAAAATTGGTATTAAAACTAAAATGATATAAAATGATTTTCTGGGTTGTCTTGTTTTAATAGTATTGATATAATTTTCAATAGTTTCCTTAGGAAGCTTTAAATCTTTAGCCAGTTGTTCCGGAGACGTTTTCTTGTATTGTTTTTTTATATAATTTTTTTGTTTGTTAGTTAATGCCACGGATGTAATTTCCTTAATTACTTTAAAATTAAAATTTGATACGGGTAAAGTGAAACAGGACCAAACTTAAAAATTTCTCCGCTAATCTGATCTTGCATTCCGGTTTTGTTCTTTAACAGATATTTGTCTAACATAAAAGATTGTTCGGAACCTCTATTGTTAATTATAACCAGAATCCGTTGAGTTCCGGAAGTTCTGGAATATACCAGGATATCTCTCTTATCATCTTTAACTAAGAAATGAATATCACCGGTAGATAGAGCAGGATTTTCATTACGGATTGATATAAGCTTTTTATACCATTGAAAAACGTTTTGATCGAAATAAACCGTATCCGGTTTCCTTGGTTTGTTAAACGGATGTGTCTTCTCAGGGTCATAATTTAATTCCGGCCAGACCATAGGTTTACGGTCGTCGGGATCATCGCCGCCCCACATACCGGCTTCGTCGCCGTAATAAATCATCGGTGCGCCCGGCAAAGTCATTTGAAGTCCAACCATCAACGCCTGTTTTAGTCGTTCAATTCTGTTTGGTTTACGTATATCAAAGTTAGAGTTTTGCTGCGGATTTCCGTAATGATCGTAAAAGTTATCGGGATTAACTATTAACGATGCTAATCGTTCAGTATCGTGACTTCCCAATAAATTCATTAAAACCGAAAAATTCTCTTCCGGGTAATTTTTTTGAATTGCTTGAAGCGAGTCTGCAAAACCGGTTGGAGTGATATGCAGTTTTCTATCGCTGACAAACCTTTTAACCGCGCGTGTAAATCTGTAATTCATAACCGCATCAAACTGGTCGCCCTGCAGCCATAGTGCAGCATTGAACATTATGTTTTTTTGCCAATCTTTCCACCATACCTCGCCGGTTAAATATGCGTTGGGATTAATTTCTTTAACCCATTTTCTAAAATCTTTCCAAAAGTTATGATTTACCATATCGGCAACATCCAACCGCCATCCGTCAATCCCGTCGGAAGGATCACCATCGTTGTCCGGATCCATCCACCTTTTTACAATTGCATGAATGTGGTTGCGTATTGGAGGGATGAGTCCGTTTTCATCTTCTTTTAGTTCGGGTAAATCCTTCACTCCGTACCAACCGGCGTAATCAAATTCATTTGAACCGGTTCCGGGATTATCAAACGATTTAATGTAAAACCAATCTTTATATTTTGATTTTTCTTGGTTTTTAACAACATCTTGAAAAGCCCAAAATGTTGTACCTACATGGTTAAACACACCGTCTATTATAACCTTTATATTTCTTTCATGGCAAAGCTTGACCAATTTTAAAAATAAAAGATCGGCTGAAGTCCATCTCCACGTTGCCGGATCGGCGGGATTTTCCTTTGCCCAGACTTTACGGTCGTAATTTGGTTTAGGACCAAAATTATTATCTATATGCCTGTACATCGAAGCATCGTACTTATGAAGGGAAGGAGACTCAAAGAGCGGATTGAAGTAAATAGCAGTAATTCCCAAATTTTGCAAATAATCTAATTTATCTATCACACCCTGTAAATCCCCGCCATATCTGCGTACACCGGCGTTCCAATAAAAATCATGCCCGTCGGCTTTTTCCCACGGCTGAAGCTTATACCAATCCGATGTCCAAGGACTTATTTCCCAACCGGTTGAAATCTCATACGGCCATCCGCCTTTCATATCAATCGGACGGGGATCATTTAATCTATCTCCGTTATTGAATCTTTCAGGAAATATCTGATACCAAACAGCTTTTTTTGCCCATTCAGGAACTCTTGGTATTTTTTTTGAAATTTGCTGACCCGGCAGACTTGTAGTAAGTACAAATATCAGCAATGAGCTGAAAATTAGTTTGATCAATTTCTGTTTCCATTTTTTACTTTTTCTTTCCAAATATATAAAATTTCTTTTCTAATGACTTCTCAATCTTAAAGCATTATTTTGTATTTTTACACTCAAGTTGAAATGAACGAAATTAATAAAAATATGAATATACTTGGAATATCTGCATTTTATCACGATAGCGCAGCATGCTTGGTTACGGACGGTGAAATAATTTCTGCAGCTCAGGAAGAAAGGTTTACACGAAAGAAACACGATTTCCGTTTTCCGGTAAATGCCGCAAGGTTTTGTTTGGAATATTCGAAACTTGAAATTGATGATATCGATATTGTAGCATTTTACGATAAACCGTTTCTTAAATTTGAACGGCTGTTGGAAACGTATCTTACGTATGCTCCGGTTGGAATAAAATCATTTATAAAAGCAATGCCTCTTTGGATTAAGCAAAAACTTTGGATAAAAGATTTAATTAAAAAAGAATTAGGATACGAAGGGAAAGTTATATTTCCCGAACACCATGAATCCCATGCCGCATCTGCATTTTATCCTTCGCCGTTTAATGATGCTGCAATTTTAACATTAGACGGTGTAGGCGAATGGACAACCACCAGCTACGGAATTGGCGAAGGAAACAGAATAAATCTTATTGCCGATATTAAATATCCTCATTCAATCGGATTGCTTTATTCTGCTTTCACATATTTTACGGGCTTCAGAGTGAATTCCGGTGAGTATAAAGTAATGGGATTGGCTCCTTACGGTGAACCTAAGTATGTTGATGTTATTATGAATGAACTTATCAATTTGAAAGACGACGGTTCGTTCAAAATGAACATGAAGTACTTCAATTATAATGCCGGCTTAACTATGACGAACACAAAGTTTGCCAGGTTATTCGGAGGACCGCCGAGAAAACCCGAATCGCAATTAACACAGCGTGAAATGGATTTGGCCAGATCAGTTCAGGAAGTTACTGAAGAGATAATGCTTAGAATGGTGCGCCATGTAAAAAAGAAAACGGGTAAAAATAATTTATGCCTTGCCGGCGGCGTTGCGCTGAATTGTGTGGCTAACGGAAAAATACTAAGAGAAAAAATATTCGATGAAATTTGGATTCAGCCTGCTGCGAGCGATGCCGGCGGAGCTTTGGGCGCTGCGCTTTTTGCATGGTATCAATATTTGGGTAATGAAAGAAAAATTGAGGCTGATGATGATTTGCAGAAAGGATCGTATCTTGGTCCGGAATTTAGTGATGATGAAATTAAGATATTTTTGGATACAAATAACTTATCTTATTCAAAGTTAGAAGAAGATGATGTAATAGAAAAGACTGCAGACCTGATAAACAATCAAAAAGTAATCGGCTGGTTCCAAGGTAGAATGGAGTTCGGTCCGCGCTCGCTCGGCAACCGTTCCATAATCGGCGATGCACGCTCACCGGAAATGCAGAAAAAAATGAATTTAAAAATAAAGTTCAGAGAAAGTTTCCGTCCCTTTGCCCCGTCGGTTTTGGAGGAGAAAGTTAGTGAATATTTTGATATTTATACACCTAGTCCTTATATGCTTTTGGTTGCCGGTGTTCAACGGGATAAGAGAAAAGATATGACGGATGAAGAAAACAAATTGTTCGGCATCGAGAAATTAAATATTAAACGATCTGTGATACCGGCTGTTACGCATGTCGATTACTCGGCTCGCATACAAACCGTGAACGGGAAACACAATAAAAAATACTACAACTTGATAAAGAAGTTCGATGAAAAGTTTAATTGTCCGGTAATTATAAATACTTCCTTTAACGTACGGGGAGAACCTATTGTGTGTACGCCGGAAGATGCATACAAATGTTTTATGCGGACGGAAATGGATTTCCTTGTAATGGGAAATTTTATTTTAGATAAAAAGGATCAAAAACCGTTGGAGAACGATACAAATTGGAGGAAAGAATTTGCATTGGATTAGCGTGCTGAAAGAAGAAATTGATAATATTAGAAGCGGTACAAAAGAGCTCAGGCAATTCGGTTTTGTTATAGGCGGAATATTGTTTGCAATTGGAATTTTCCTGTTGTATAAAGGAACGTCCGCATATCCGGTTTTGCTTGGTTTGGGATTATTGATAATTGTTTTGGGTTTAGCGCTGCCTAAAATTCTGCTTCCTTTCCAAAAGGTGTGGATGATTTTGGCTGTCGTGCTCGGTTTTATAATGACGCGTGTAATTTTATCAATTTTATTTTATCTTGTGATAACCCCGATGGGAATTTTAGCAAGAATTTTTAATAAGAAGTTTTTGGATTTGAAGTTTCACGATTCGAAACAATCTTATTGGAATACACGTGAAAAGAAAGAATACAAAAAGATAGACACGGAAAGGCAATTTTAAAAAGGGAATAAAATGGGAAAGATTTCAATACTATCCGAGCTTTGGGATTTTTTGAAAGTCCGTAAGAAATGGTGGTTATTACCGATAATTATTTTTTTAATTTTATTAGGCGGACTAATAATATTAACACAAGGCTCGGCGCTTGCTCCGTTTATTTATGCCATATTTTAATCTAGTGCTGTTAAGTAAAAAAATTATGATATAATCTTAATGTTTATTAAACAGTAATGGATAAGGGAAATCGATGAAAGCATAAATTAGTATAATAGTCGCTTGAAGGCGGGTACTGCCCTTTCCTAAAATGCAGCGGTACAAACCTTTTCATGCCTGTCGTAGATATCCCCACCTCTACGGAATTTCTACTGTCCTCGAGGACCACTACTCGACAATGTTTTATAGATTTGCTATATTAGAAATTTAATAACATAAAGTTAAAGGGGGTGGCGAGGTATGGACCTCGCCACCAGGGTAAATGTCCACACCTTTCCCTTGCCGTAGAGGTCCACACCTCTACGGAATTTATTATATTTGTGCAAAATAAAAAAAGGCACAACCTTGCAAAGCATAAACTACTTTGGCAGCATAAGGCAAGTAATACACAAAACCTCAGACTACGGCAACAATAACATAACCGGTGCAAGAGACTATTACCCATACGGACGTATTTTAAGAGAAACAAACAGCACCCAAGAAGAACGCTTTAAGTTTACAGAGAAAGAAAGAGACAAAGAAACAGACTTTGACTACTTCGGAGCACGGTATTATGATTCCGGTATTGGCAGATGGACAACCGCAGACCCGTTAGCGGATAAGTACTACGGCTGGTCGCCATACGCATATACACTTTGCAACCCGTTGAATTATTTTGATCCGGATGGTAGAGCAATCTGGAGAGCTGGAGAAGGTTATATTAATGGTTATAGAGCAAGGGAAATAGTAATTCAACAAATGAGAAATGCACTGCGTGGTGAAAATGCTGTAATTGATTTTGTCAGACAAAATAATTCTTTTAGAGATTAGCGGGAAGATATAAAAGATTTTTTCAATTGCAATACATATTCTCAGGGGGGAATTATTGATATGAATACATTGTTGATAACTCAAATACTAATTAGCTCAGAAATATTTTTGATTTTATTTTCTATTATAAGGTTATTTTATAAAAGGGAAAAAATAACATCCAAAATTTATATAATTAACATTTTTATTTCTGGCACTGTTTTGATGCTTTATCATTATTTAAGTTTGTATGATTTAAATATAGAGATTAGTATGGGCGCAAAAGCTAAAGCAATTGCAGAAAGTATTGATTTTGTAAAATCATATTTATTCTTTATTTATGCATTATTCCTTTTAACTTTATTAACATATTTGTTTTGGAGAAAAAACAAAGTATTTAATAAAGAATAATATAATCCACACTGCCATAGAGCTCCACACCTCTACGGAATTTCTACTGTTCCCTGGGACCGCTCCTCGACAATGTTGTTTTGATTTACTATATTAGAAATTTAATAACATAAAGTTAAAGGAGTGTGGCGAGGTATGGACCTCGCCACCAATGGAAATAGAAAACTAAATGAACTTACAGAAGATGAACTGGAAAAACTTAGAAATTCAATTGAATTGAAGGGCGAATAAAATGAAAAGAAATAACGTAAAAATATTGTT
>JALSTI010000056.1 GCA_026983795.1 Melioribacteraceae bacterium | reverse complement strand
AGCGGAAATAAATCCGTTCAACTTATAAAAGTAAAAGAATTGTTTCCTCTAACGGGTTACATTCGCGGGGGTTGTTCGCCTATTGGTATGAAGAATCATTATCCGGTTTTTATCGATGAAACGGCGCAAATTTTCGAATCGATTTATGTAAGTGCGGGCGTAAGAGGAATGCAAATCAAAATTTCTCCGCTTGAGTTGGCTAACATTGTAAATGCGGAATTAGTTGATTTAATTTAGTATCCGGTCTATTTAAGCAAATCGGTTTTATTTAAGAAAAATTAACAAAAATAGTGGTAAAAATATATCCGTTAACTCACGGGCTTTAGTCATAAGTTAAAAATAATACAGGTTAGAAATTGACAGTTTTAACGTTCTTTTATAAATCTAAAAGGATAATAGTTTGTAATATGCATTACTTCTCTTTATTAAGGAAGTTTCATATTTCAGTAGTTTTTTGTAAATTTTAAAGTAAAAAAGGAGAAAAAATGGCAAAGACACAAACTTTTGCGGATAAAGCAAAAGGGAAGAAAAAATCATCGCACATAACTGTTAAGTATATAAAAACTGTTAAAACGGACAAAGGAACTTATAAATTTCAAGAAAAATTCGTCAAATTAGACGATATCGGTAAAGTTACTACTTTGCAATAAACATTTCTAAACGGGCTTGTTTCAAGCCCGGATCTTTATTCTATTCGTCTTTGTTAATTCTCCTCAAATTAAGTTTGCTCCGGTTCCGGTTAAAATGGAACTTTTTTAGCAAAACTTAGTTTACTTCATTGATAGAAGATTAACACGTTTCAAATAAATTTTGAGGTCTTAATGAAAGGAGCTTGATATGATTTCTCCGCGTAAATTAAAAATTTTTGGTAAACGGGATTTTGATAAAATACCCCAGCTTCAAAAATTATCGAATGATGAAAAATTTTCAATTAAAGTTGCTTCTCACGTTCTTCCTTTTAGAACTAATAACTATGTAGTTGACGAATTAATCGACTGGAATAAAGTTCCAGACGATCCAATGTTTAAATTAACATTTATTAATTCGGATATGCTGTTGCCCGAACATTACGATACTATGTACCGGGCATTAAAAAATAATTATCCACCGGAAAAGATTAAAGCCATTGCTAATGAAATTAGGTTTGAATTAAACCCTCATCCTGCGGGTCAGCTTTCGGCAAACCTTCCATTAGTAAACGGCGAAATTATGAACGGCATTCAACATAAATACCGGGAAACGGTTCTTGTCTTTCCTTCTGCCGGTCAAACTTGCCATGCTTTTTGCAGTTTTTGTTTCAGATGGGCCCAATTTGTCGGTATAGATACGTTAAAATTTGCAACCGATGAATCAAATAAATTTCTGGAATATATTAAAAATCATAAGGAAGTTACGGATGTATTGTTTACAGGCGGAGATCCGCTTATAATGACTGTACAAAAATTAAAAATTTATATTGAACCGCTTTTAAAACCCGGATTTGAACATATTCAAAATATTAGAATTGGTACAAAATCAATTTCTTATTGGCCGTACAGATTTGTAACCGATAAAGATTCGGATGAATTGTTAAAGTTCTTCGAAAAAATTGTTTCTTCGGGCAAACACCTTGCAATTATGGGGCATTTTAATCATTGGGTTGAACTTTCCACCGATGTTGCAAAAGAAGCTGTAAAAAGAATTAGAAATACCGGAGCGGAAATAAGATCGCAATCGCCTTTAATTAAGTTTATTAACGATGATAGCGAAGTTTGGGCAAGAATGTGGAAAGAGCAAGTGAAAATGGGAATAATACCGTATTACTTTTTTATAGCAAGAAATACCGGTGCGCAACATTATTTTAAAATTCCTTTGGCTAAAGCGTTTACAATTTATAGAAATGCATATAAAAAAGTTTCGGGATTGATACGAACGGTTCGAGGTCCTTCGATGTCCGCTACTCCGGGTAAAGTGGCTATTGAGGGAATTACGGAAATTTACGGCGAGAAGGTTTTTGTGTTGAATTTTATTCAAGCAAGAAATCCAGCTTGGGTAAAACGACCGTTTTTTGCAACCTTTGATGAGACTGCAGCCTGGTTAGACGATTTAACGCCGGCTTTCGGCTCCGATAAATTTTTCTACGAAGATGAATTGGAGAGAATGATAAATAGAAAATTTGAGAGCGTTAAAGCCGAAGCAATTTAAAAGTTCAACAATTTTTACTTAGTCAATTTTAAGGGGACGAAGGTTTTCGTCTACGGCAAAATTTAGCGTTTCCGGGAAAAACATACCGGCAAATTATCTTTTTCCTTTTCCCAAAAATTTTGGGATTTTAACAAACCCGCTATCAACAATAATAAATTCCGGACAAATAGCCGGTACAGTTTATAACTAACAAACTGTACGAAAAAAGATTGAAAAGAAGTCGGATTAAAAACAACTATTCACGGTATAAATGCGGAAGCGGAATTATCGAATGCAAATTAGTTAACCGGAAATATGGTTATCCCAAAACAACTTCCAAATCGGAGTTCAATTCTCTTTTTAATAAATTTTCAATTGCAATAAGGGTTCCCTGGATTGCACTTGTGCAAGTGCCGCAAGCTCCTTGATAACGGATTAAAAGTCTGTTGCCTTCAAGACCAATAACTTCAAGGCCGCCGCCGTCGCCCGCAAGCGCCGGACGAACGCGGATATCCAAAATTTCGTTTATCTTTCTTAAAGTTTCGTTATGCTCAAATTTTTGTCGTGCATCCGGTTCTTTTTCGGGTGGAATTAAATTCTTATCGAACGATTTAATAAAATTTACGAAAGGCATTTGTATATTTCCCCAACTTGCGTCCGGACTCTTTTCAATCGTAATAAATCTATCCATGTAAAACACAGATTCGATGCCGCCGATTTCAAAAATCCCTTTTGCCAAAGGGTCGTTTTCCGCTTCTTCTTTGCTTCTGAAATCTCTGGTTTCGTAATTAAGAAGTTTTTCGTTTAGTATAAATTTTAACGCTTGTGCGTTAGGGGTTAAATCAACATCCTGAACTATTAACATTTTATATCCTAAAATAATTTATAATTGTTAAGTTTTAATCTTTCAATAACAATCATATCATTTTTTTTGCTACTTTTCAAGGAACTTTTCAAAGGCCGATCTTTCTTCGGGGGTTAAACGATGAACTTTCATTTTATCTTTATTGACAAAAAGTCCTTTTTGCCAACCGCTTGCTACTAATTCCCTGTTTGCATTGTAAAACCTGAACTCTATAATTGCCGAAGCATTTAACAACTGGGAGAACCATACATCAATTGTAATTTTATCATTTATATAAACGGATTTTTTATATTTTATACCGGTTTCCACCAAAACCGGAGCAATGTTGGATTTAATAAGTTCGGCAACCGGCAGACCGATAGCTTCCAATAGCTTTAATCTACCTATTTCCATCCATTGAATATAAACGATATTGCTAACATGACCTACAAAATCGATTTGGTAAGTGTAAACTTCCACTTCAAAAGTAACTTTATTCATTTTTTCACCCTAAAATTTTTATCTGTTATCCAACAAAAGAACAAATTCTCCTTTAAGATTCTCTTTTTCAACCTCTTGTAATACCATTGAAGCAGAATCTCTGAATATTTTTTCTTCTTTCATTGTTAATTTATATGCAAGAACTATAAACTGACCTGGTCCGAAATGTTTTATAATATCGTTTAATAATCGTTTTAATCTGTATGGCGTTTCTAAAATAATTATTAATTCCTTTAACGATTTCAGTTTCCGTAATTGATTTTTACGAATTTCTTTTTTAGGCGAAAGCCAGCCGTAATAGTAGAAATTATTAATATTTAATCCTGAAGCAACAAGCGCAGGCAGAATGGAATTTGCACCGGGTAACGGAACTATTTTAATTTTATAGGAGATACACAAATCGACTAAAAGATGACCGGGATCGGAAAACAAAGGAGTACCGGCATCGGAAATTAACGCTGCGTTTTTTCCTTCTAAAATTTTATTGGCAATTTCCCGCGAAACTTCCTTTTCATTATGTTCATTTAATGAAATCAGTTCTTTTTCAATGTTATATTTTGATAATAATCTGTACGCGGGTTTATATTCTTCGCAAATAATAAAATCGACTTCTTTCAACACGCGAATTGCGCGAAGTGTTATATCTTCGCAATTTCCAATTGGAGTGGGGACAATATAAAGTGCAGTTTTCATTTAACATTAATTCTAATCGGTTGAAAAGTTTCCGGGCAAATATTTCTATTAAGATTCAAATATTAAGCTTGAAACTTTATTTAAGATT
>JALSTI010000055.1 GCA_026983795.1 Melioribacteraceae bacterium | reverse complement strand
ATCCTTTTTTAAAATTTATTCCAAACAAAAAAGTTATTAAGAAAAAAGCAAGAAATTCTTCGTACCCCAAACCGGTGATAAAAATCATTATGGCGGTAATTAAAGGATTTGCAAAAGATTGTATAAAATGTATTATTTCAGTTTGAAACAAAATTAGCCTTAAAAAAAATTAATTTGAATATAGTAAAAAAAACGGAATAAAAATGTTGAATTTTCTTTTAGTCAACTTAAATTAATGAACGTACGTTAATGAAATTTATCACAACTATCAGGTTTAATTATAATGATATAGTATTGTATTTAAAAGACCTTATATTATTAAAAATTTTTCATTGTTATAAAAACATTTGACTTTTAGTTCAAAAAGAATTATTTATAAAAGATAAACCTTAGCTAATGTTTTGACTAATTAGTTCAAAATAGAACAATGGAAATTTTACTAAACTTGTTAAAAGAAATGGCCGTTTTTTTGGTTATTGCTTACATTTTTAGTAAGACGCCGGTTTTTAAACTTCTTCTTACCAAAGATTTTCTTTTTACCGATTATTTAATGCTGTATGTGTTTTTTGCTTCAATGGCAATAATTGGTACTTATTTCGGAATTCCCGTCCATGATGCAATTGCAAATAATAGAGTTATCGGCGCTGCCATCGCGGGTTTAATAGGTGGACCCGTTCTGGGATTTTCAGTCGGTTTAACTGCCGGAATTCATCGTTATTTCCTGGGCGGTTTTACTGCTTTAGCCTGCGGACTATCCACTACTTTGGAAGGATTGTTAGCCGGTGCAGTGCATGCATATTTTGTGAAGAAAGGAAAATACGAAAGGGTATTCGATCCTGATATTGCATTTTTTACCACTTTTGTTGCCGAAGTTATGCAAATGGTAATAATTCTGATTATTGCCAAACCGAACCGGGATGCGGTTGAATTGGTAAGAGTGATAGCTCTTCCGATGATTGCTTCAAACTCTTTGGGTACGGCGTTAATTATGAGTTTGTTCAGAGATCAACGATATCATTACGATAGAATCGGTTCGTCTTACTCACAACAAGCATTAAGAGTAGCGCGCAGAATTATAGGCGAATTAAATAAGGGGCTGAATAGCGAATCGGCGAAAAAAATTGCTAAAATTATTTTGGAGGAGACGAATGTTTCGGCTGTGGGAATAACTGACAGAGAAAACGTTCTTGCTTTTGAAGGCGTTGGAAACGATCATCATAAAGCCGGAGTGGAAATCGCTTCTTATACTACCAGAAAAGCAATAGAAAATAATGAAATCGTTTTTATCGATGGCATTACAAAACGTTATCATTGTCCAATTTCTCCCGAATGTAAACTTCAATCGGTTTTAATTGCGCCGATTAGAATTAAGGACGAGGTAATTGGAACAATTAAATTGTATGAACAAAAAAATAAATTCTTCTTTAAGATAAATGAAGCTTTAGGAGAAGGAATTGCTGATTTGGTTGCAAATCAACTATTAGCCGTAAGATACGAATATCAAAAAAATCTTTTAACTAAAGCCGAACTGAATCTTATTCAAGCTCAAATAAATCCGCATTTCTTGTTTAATGCTATAAACACTATAATTGCCGTAAGCAGAAAAAATGCCGATAAAGCACGGGATCTGCTTATGCATCTTTCTAATTATTTTAGAAAAAACTTAAAAAGAAATGAGGACCTATCAACATTAAAAGAGGAATTGGAGCATGTAAATTCCTATTTGGAAATAGAAAAAGTTAGATTTCAGGATCATTTATCCATAATATCGGAAATTGACGAATCTTTGTTGAATATAAAAATTCCAACTTTTACATTGCAACCTTTGGTGGAAAACGCAATTAAACATGGAATTTCGAAGCTAATAGACGAAGGTAAGATAGAAATTCGCATTTTTAGAAATAACGGGCATATACAAATTGATATTGAAGATAATGGCGGTGCTTTTACCGAAGAAAGCACAAAATCCGGTTTGGGTATTCAAATAGTTGATAAAAGAATAAAAAATTTAGTAGGAAATGAATATGGAGTGAAAATTAAATCTTTGCCGGAATCCAAAACAGTTGCCAGTGTAATTTTACCAAGCGGAGGTATTAATTGAAGATAAGAACAATAATTATTGAAGACGAGTTTAACGCTCGCGAGGAAATGGAATTTTTACTGAACGAAACAAACGAAGTGGAGGTGTTGCAAAAATGTGCAAATGCTCTGGAAGGTATTAAAGCAATTAACGCTTTACATCCGGATGTAATTTTTTTGGATATACAATTGCCTGTAATTAACGGTTTTGAAATGCTTTCCATGGTGGAAAAATCTGTTATGCCAAGGGTTGTTTTTGTTACGGCTTATGATGAATATGCTATAAAAGCATTTGAAGCCGATGCAATAGATTATTTGTTGAAGCCTGTTGAAAAAGACAGATTGCAAAAAACCATTCTTAAAATAAAAAATGAAATTGACAACAATAAAACTCAAAATTTGGAAATTCCTTTACTCAGAAGAATTCCGAGCGTCGGAAATCATAAAATTAAATTAATTGATGTAGATATGATCGATTTTGTACATTCTAACGAAACCGGTATATTTTTTCTTTGCGGAGATAAAAAATGCTTTACGGATTTAACCCTTAAAGCGCTTGAAGAAAGAACAACCCTTTTTAGATGCCACAAACAATATCTTATAAATCTTGATAAAATTGATGAAATAATTTTTGAAGACAATTCGGTAGGTAAAATAAAAACAAAATCTAATCATATAATACCTGTTAGCCGTCATTACTTAAAAGAATTAAAAGAGAAGCTCGGTTTTTAATGCAACTTAGGTATTAAAAAAAACCACTCAAATCAAAATATTGCATCTTAGCTAAATACCAATTTAAAACTCACTGTAAAATTTATAGTTTTGCGGCATCAAGGAAACTGCCATATACAAATTTTATATGATCTTTGATTTACTTTTTGGGGGAAAAACGGAATTCACTTATTTGTGATATATATAATCCCTTAACAAAAAAAAGGAGTAAATCATGAAAAAATTATTAACTTTCTTTTTTGTGCTTGCATTTGCGTCTGTTAATTTTGCGCAAATATCTTTTTCGGGAGATATGCAAGTCCGCCCAAGATTCGATATTAAAAACTGGAATGACTACGGGCACAATGGTGTTGGTAAAACCGAAGACATGTATTATATGTTAAGAGCCCGCGTTAACATAAATGCGAAAATTGGTGGCGGTTGGTATGCAAAAACACAATTGGCACATTATAATTACGCAAATTATGCTTTCACAAACGGATTAGCTTCTTACGCTCCGCTATTGGCGGATGATGATCTTATGGCAAGACCAACCGTAAACTTTACTGAAATGTATCTCGGCTATCAATCAAAAGCGTGGGGTTTTCAAGCCGGTGTTGTTACGGAAAGCGGAATAAAAAATCCTATGTTAGACCTTCATTTTCATCCTTATAAAATAATTGATATTCCATGGACTATAAATCATGATGCTTCTTTTTACGGTGGAAAACTTAATATTGCAGCAGGTCCGGGTAAAATAAACTTTATGGCTGCTTTAAGGGTTAATAATATTTTAAAAGAAGATGTTCAAGGAAATACTATTGGGAAAGATCAACACGATATTTATGCATTCGGCTTGAATTATTCGTTTAAAGTTGCGGATTTTTGGTTTCAACCCGGTGTAATTTTGGATTGGGCCAGTGATTCTGTTCAAGCACCTATTTCTTACGGTTTGAATTTTGCAACACCAAAATTCTCCGGATGGCAATTTGGAGCTACAGCCGCATTCACTAACAACAGTGTAGATGGAACAGCTAAATACGACGGAAGTCTTATCAGATTAAAAGTAACCGGCAAATTAGGACCTGGAGCTTTAATTGCCTGGTATGATTTTGATAAGAGAACAGATACTTTTACAAGCGGCGATATTGATCATAATTACACTTACTTATGGTTAGCATATAAAATCACTATTGCTAAATATGCAAACGGAGCAGCTATTATTATGCCGCGTTGGAGACATATGACCGAGAAAGTTGACAATGCTAAAGATTATTCGCGTGACAAAATTGAATGTTTGTTTATAGCAACATTCAAATAAAATTTTTCCGGGAGGCGGATTATATTCTCCTCCCATTTCCCATTAAATAAATAAATCTAAACATAAATTACAGAGGTTTGTTATGGGTGCATTGCTTATTATGGTTATTGCCTTTGTAGGTTACTTAGTGATGTACAAAGTCTACGGCAAATACATCGGGAATAAGATCTTTAAGCTAAATAATCAAAATAAAGTTCCCGCTGTAGAGTTTGAGGATGGTGTGGATTTTGTACCTACAAAGAAAGAAGTGATCTTCGGACATCACTTTACTTCCATTGCCGGAACAGGTCCAATTGTAGGTCCGGCTATCGCGGTTATTTGGGGTTGGGTGCCTGCAATGCTTTGGATTTTTCTTGGTTCAATAATTATGGGCGCTGTTCATGATTTCGGGTCCCTTGTTATTTCAATGAGAAATCAAGGGAAATCGATTTCTGAATTTACCGCCAAGTATATCAACAGCAGAACTAAAGTATTCTTCTTCTTTATAGTATTCCTTGAATTGTGGATAATCGTATCCATATTCGGTCTTGTAATGGCTATCATTTTCAATATGTATCCCGGAGCAGTGCTTCCTGTATGGTTGGAAATTCCGATTGCAATGCTTTTAGGATACATGATTTATCAAAAAGGCGCCAGTCTTACAAAATGGTCCATATATGCAATTATTGCAATGTATGTTACTGTTATAATCGGCGCATTTTTACCATTAAAAATGCCAACTATTTTAGGACTTTCTCCAATAGCTACCTGGTCAATTATTTTGCTGGCGTATGCATTTTTTGCTTCTGTACTTCCTGTTACAAAATTGCTACAGCCGCGTGACTACATGAATTCCCACGAATTGATAATAGCAATGGCTTTATTAGTGTTGGGTGTTCTCTTTGCATCGTTCGGTGGGAATTTGGAAATTGTAGCGCCGGCTGTAAATTCTACTCCGGCAGGCGCTCCTCCTCTTTGGCCGTTTCTATTTATTACTATAGCTTGCGGAGCAATTTCCGGTTGGCATTCTTTGGTTTCGTCCGGCACTTCTTCTAAACAAGTAAGGTCCGAATCCGATTCGGTATTTGTCGGTTACGGTTCTATGTTGATGGAAGGTGCCCTTGCTACATTAGTTATTATAGCTGTTGCAGCCGGTATTGGTATGGGCTTTACCGAAGGCGGACAAACATTTACCGGCATTCCTGCTTGGACGCACCATTATGCATCTTGGGCTGCTGCTAAAGGTTTGGGATCTAAAGTAGCCGCTTTTGTTGTTGGTTCCGCTAATATGCTTACGGCAATAGGAATTCCGTTGAAATTCGGAATCGTTATTATGGGCGTGTTCGTCGCTTCTTTTGCCGGAACTACTTTGGATTCCGCTACTCGTATTCAACGTTATGTAATGACGGAAATGTTTCCTAAAACATTTAAAAACAGATATTTCTCGACTGCAGTTGTTGTTCTTTTAGCTATTGCTTTAATTTTTGCTACGGGAACAAACGGTAAAGGGGCTTTGTTATTATGGCCTTTGTTCGGTGCGGTTAATCAAACTTTGGCAGCGCTTGCATTAATAATTATTACTGTTTATCTGAAAGAAAGACACAGATGGGGATGGATATTAAGTGGAATTCCCGCTTTATTTATGTTAATAATGTCTTTCTGGGCAATGGTATTGAATCAAGCGAAATTTGGTGCTTCGGACAATATTCTGTTGTCGGTAATAAACATTGTAATTATTCTTTCGGTTATCTGGGTTGCCGTTGAAGGTTTCATTAAATTTATTTCCGTTAAAACTAAAGAGGAAGTCGAAGGAGCAGCCACAGATTCCGTATAACTGTTAGATATTTGTTAATGAATTGAATGCCCGGTTTTTTAACTGGGCATTTTATTATAAATAAGATTAGTTTTATGTCTAACATAATTTACAAATTAGGATGAAAGAAGAATTTAAAAAAACATATATAAAATTACTTGTACCGGTCGTTATATTTTTAGTCCTGATTTATTTAGCCCGGTTGTTGGAAATAATTGATTTAGGAAGTTCTCAAGCAAATAGATTTATTTCTATTCTTCTTTTTGTTTTGGCGGTGTCGTTCAGTATAGCTTTCCCTATTTTTTACAGGGCTTGGTTTGCAAATAAAGTAAAGGATCAAAAGGAAACTTCTGTAGATGATTTTATACGGTTTGAAAAAAATTTAATGATAATTGCAATGACCGCTCCCTATTTTTCTCTTTTTGCGGTTTTGTTTAATTTGCCGGCTTTTTATTTTGCCGGAGTTGTGCTATTTGGTATCTATTCGGTTTACTATTATTATCCTTCTGATAAACGGGTGGATTTCGAAAAAAAATTGTTTAGAGTGAGGTAGAATTTAAGTGAGTATTTTTTCAAAAATATTGTCGAAAATAAAAAGCGGTTGGAAGTATTATGATAACGCCGCAAAAGAGAAAGCCGTTGATGTGATGGAATACGAATTGAGTGAAATGGAAAACATTTTCGGATTATTGGTGTTGGGCGCTTTTATAGGATTACCTTCGCCCCCAATGCAAATTACGCTTGATTTAATTCCGGAAATGGAAAAACATTTTATACAAATGCTTCATAAAGTAGATACGGCCGAAAGTCCTATTTCCGATCTTGTTTCAATTTTTGACGTTGGTTAATATGAGCGCAAATACAAAAAATATTTTTTTCCTCGGTAAAGGCGGCGTTGGCAAATCTACTTCTTCGGCTTTAACAGCGCTATATCTTTCTAATCTCGGTAAAGATGTACTTTTAGTTTCTATGGACCCTGCGCATAATCAATCCGATATATTTGAAATTCAACTTTCCGAGAAACCAGTAAAACTTAAAGATAATCTTATAGCAAAGGAAATTGATATTAATTTTTGGATAAAAAAATATTTGAACGATGTGGAATCTCAAATTAAACATTCCTATTCATATTTAACCGCTTTGAATTTGGAAAATTATTTCGGGATAATTAAATATTCGCCCGGAATAGAAGAATATGCCCTAATTTCCGCTTATAATGAAATTACGGAAAGTTTTCAGGAAAAGGATTATATTATTTTTGACATGCCGCCTACTGCGTTAACCCTTAAATTTTTCGGATTGCCTAAATTATCATTGTTGTGGTTGGATAAACTTCTGGACTTGAGAAATGAAATTATCAAGAAAAGGGAAATTATTACAAAAGTTAAGTTTGGCACTAAGGAAATAGAAAGGGATAAAATAATTAATAAATTGAACAAACAGATAAGCTCATACGAAAAAATTAAAAAAGAATTTGAAGATAAAGATAAAACTAAAATTAATCTTGTATTAAACCCCGACAAACTTTCGTTTTCCGAATCCGGATTAATTGTAAAAAAATTAAGGGAATTTGATCTTTACATTGGTAATATAATAGTCAATAAATACTTTCCGGAATTTTCGGTTGATCAAATCGAAAAGAATTTCAATCATACGGGAATGCAACTTTTTCCAATATCGGAGAAACCGTTGTTAGGTATAAACGAATTACAAAAATATATCGGTTCGGTATCTTTCGAAAATTATTCCATTTAAGTTTCTAACCTTCCGCTTATAAGAATTTACCATAATTAATCAACAAAAGTTGATATTTTAACCGTATAAAATTTTGAATAAAATTAACGCTCAAGTGTACTTATAATAAAATGAACAAAAAAAAGTTATTTAATCCCGGATTAACTGAAAGGGAAAAAATGCAATTTGAAAGCTTGGTAAAAGCCAATATGAAACGGGCTTATTTTGTTGCGTTGGGCTTTTTAGGATCAGAAGACGATGCCGCCGAAATATCGCAAGAAGCTTTTATCCGGGCGTATCGGAATTTCAAGAAATTTGATAAAACCAAAAATTTTTTTACTTGGTATTACAAAATATTGAAAAATTTATGTTTGAATTTTATCCGGGATACCAAAACGAAAAAAAACGGATTTTTGGAAGTGGAGGAGTTAAATACTACTGTTGATGATCCGGCAGAATATATCGAAAAGAAAGAATTACACGAAAAATTGGAAAAGGCTTTAATTGAATTGGATTTTGAAGACCGGGAGATAATTGTTCTTAAAGAATTTCAACAAATGAGTTATAAAGAAATTGCCGAAATGTTAAAAATACCTGTTGGAACGGTAATGTCTAAATTGTTTTATGCACGTAAAAAATTGGCAAAGAAATTAAAAGGAATTATTTAATGAATGAAAGATTTGTAATATTGCTTCAAAAATATCTTGATAATCAATTAAACAGCGACGAAGAGAAAGAATTGTTTGCGTTAATAAATAATAACGAAAAACTTAAAGAAGAGTTTGAAGAACAAAAAAAAGTTCAGGAGGTGCTTACAAAAATGAAACTTAAGAATCCTTCTCATGAGTTTTGGGATGCTTATTGGACCGGACTATACAATAAAATTGAAAGGGGAATTGCTTGGATTGCCATTTCAATAGGTGCGTTAATTTTAATAGCTTACGGAAGCATTCAAGCAGTCGAACAATTCTTCCGGGATACACAAACGCCGCAGATAGTTAAAATAGGAACTGTTGCTTTAATATTCGGATTACTCTTACTTCTTTTTTCAATTATTCGGGAAAAAATTACTACTTCTAAACGGGATAAATATAAGGAGATACAAAGATGATTGTTGTAACAACACCGGTTGTGCCCGGAAAGGAAATTAAAAAAGTATTCGGAACAGTAAAAGGAAATACAATAAGAGCCAGATTTATAGGAAAAGATATTATTGCGCTGTTAAAAAACTTGGTGGGCGGTGAAATTCAAGAGTATACTAAATTAATGGCGGAATCAAGGGAACAAGCAATGGACAGAATGAAAACCGAAGCTCTGGAATTAGGCGCAAATGCAATTGTCAATATTCGTTTTTCTACCAGTTACATAATGCAAAGCGCTGCGGAAATTCTTGTTTACGGTACTGCTGTTTATGTGGAGTAAAAAAATTAAGTCAGGTAAATTAATAGTGCTGATTTATTTATCAATGTAAAATCCGGCGGAGAAAAATCCGACCCAATGCTTGAGCGAAAAAGGAGCGGTTGTACCGATTGTTACATTTTTGACAGACAATACTTTTTCCGTAAAAGTATCTGAATATTTAAAAAGTTTTCCATAAATGTAACCGCCGGTTAATTTTTTAATAATTTTTGAAGTTGTCATTAATCCGAATACAACGGGATAACGACCGCACCATAAAGTCAACGGTTTTTTACCATTGTTTTCCCATAATTCCGTGGTCAATCCAAGCAAATCATTTTCGTCTATTTTACGGTTGAGATATTTGCGGATTATCCTTTTGTCATTATCCGTGGCCGATTTATGAGCTTTCAAATCGGTTCCGAACGGAATATTATCGAAATCTTTTCCGTAATGATCGGCATCGTTAGAAATTAAAAAGAAAATATCTTTTCCCGGTTTAAGGTGATTTTTATAAATGTACTTATAAATTACCCCGGATAACTTGGCGCTTATTTCCTGCATTTTCTGAAACGGCATCTCCGTTACCATAATCGGTGTAATTTTTATATTACGGTTATAATATTGCAGAAAGGGAATAAGAGCTTCGATGGAATGTTCAATTCGTTGGGCTTTATTACTAATTAAAATATCAATCGGGTTTAACTTATTTTTTAAAAGCTCGCGAAGCGGAGAGGGTTTAACCAAACCGTAAGGTCCTTGCCAATAATCAAAATTATCAAATATCAAAACATTTTTAGGATCGTTCATGGCGCGTCTAACCGTTCCGTGAGTAACACCGAATATTATAATTTCTTTAGCGCTAATTAATTTATAAAGAGGGAAATATATACGTCCGGCATATAAATAATCGTCGTGAGGTGAAATGGCGGCAACTAAATTTTTATTTTGAAACTGATGAATGTTCTGTGAATCTTTTTCGAGAAAAGAAATTATGTTATTCATTTCCTTTGCATCCCAACAAAAACCCACGCTATCGCGCACCGGTCTTATTGTTTGAGAAAACAATGACGGTAAAATGCCGAAGTATAAAAACAAAGTGATTGTAAATTTCATTTTCAATTAAGGAATCCGCTAATTAAGTCGGATACTTATCAAACTCACGTCGTCTTCAAAATTACCGTTAGTAAAATTTGTAAAAGTAGTTTTCAGTTTTTCCAACGGGTCTTCGTCCTTTTTTAAATTAGTAAGCACATTAACCATTCCCTGCGATCCGAAAAACTCTCCGGCGCTATTTCTGGATTCCGTTATCCCGTCGGTCGTAACAAAGAGAACATCGCCTTTATTTAGCCAGATGGAGACGTCCTCATAATCGCCTTTCTCGCTAAATCCCAGCAGAATTCCGTTAGAACGGATTTCTTTTACATCATTGCTTAGTTTATGAAGCAACGGTAAATCTCCGGCGCCGCTGTAATTAGCTTTATTGTTAGCTTTATCCAATATAAGAATTGATAAAGTAATAAAGACTTCCGAAAGCCGTTCGTCTTTATAGATAGCGTCGTTAACTTTATTTAATATATTTCCGGGTGAAAGTACATCACCGGATTGCAAGACAAATCTTATTGCGCTTCTAACATAACCTGCATACGCAACGGCAAAATACCAAGCGCCCCACTTTTTACCCATTATATCACCGAGTACAACAACCAGATGATCGTCGTCCAATTGAAAGTAATCAATAAAATCTCCGCCGGGGATATCTTGAAAAGGCACATGCCAATGCTTTATTTCAAATCCTTCAAATTCCGGAAATGAATCCGGCAAAACCTTTGCACCCATTTTGTTTGCGGCTTCATGAACTTCGTCAACCGCTTTTTGTCTTGCTTTCTTGCTGCTTTTTAATTTTGCGGTCAGTTTGGCAACCACTACTTTAGGACTTGAAGTTTTAACTATGTAATCTTCAATATCCAGATCGTAACCTTCCAAAATATCGCTTTCTTCTCCCTTAGCCGTAAGGAAAATAAAAGGGATAGAGCCCAATGCGGGATCTTTTAACAAATTTTTTCTAAATTCGTAGCCGTCCATTTCCGGCATCATTATATCGCTAATAATAATATCCGGTTTGAATTCTTTTACTTTTGACAAACCTTCAATACCGTTTTCCGCCCATTCGCAAATAAAACCCGCGCGTTTAAAACTAAACATGAAAAGTTTGGCAATATTTTCTTCGTCTTCTACCAAGAGAACTTTATAATCTGAATTATCCATAATTATTTTCTTTTTTGAATTAACCTCTTTTGGATTTAATATTATATTTTTCCATTAATCTGTATAATGTTGCTCTTCCCACATTTAATTTTTTTGAAGCCTCAACAATATTTCCTTTTGTAACGCGGAGCGCATGTTTTATTGCCTGAGCTTTTAGCTGTTCAAAAGGAATAATAGGAGCGTCATCGGCAAATAAATCGGTATCGGTTTGAAGACTGACGCTGCCGTCGCTGTGTAAAATTTGCGGAGGAAGAACATCTATGTCAATCCAATCATGATCGGCTAAAATAATGCACCGTTCAATTGTGTTTTCCAATTCTCTAACATTTCCGGGCCAATCATAATCGTACATTAATTTAAGCGCCGGTTTGGTAAATCCTTTAATATCTTTCCCTATTTTCCGGTTAAATTCGTTTAAGAAGTGATTAATTAAAATTACAATATCGCCTCTTCTTTCTCTAAGCGGCGGGATTTGGATTGGGAACGAACTTAACCGGTAATATAAATCCTCTCTGAATTCACGGTTATTTACCATTTCCTTAAGATTTCTGTTGGTTGCGGAAATAATTCTAACGTCTGTTTTTATAGTTTCGTTTCCGCCCACTCTTTCGAACTCCCTTTGCTGAATTACTCTTAATATTTTTGCTTGCAGAGACATTTCCATTTCACCGATCTCGTCAAGGAACAAAGTTCCGCCGTTAGCCAATTCGAATTTTCCAATTTTCCTTTGATGTGCGCCGGTAAAGGAACCTTTTTCGTGACCGAATAATTCGCTTTCCAGCAATTCACGCGGAATTGAAGCGGAGTTTACCACAACAAAAGGCGCATCTTTTCTAATTCCGTTATAATGAATAGCTCTGGCAATTAATTCTTTACCGGTTCCGCTTTCGCCGTTAATCAATACGGTAATCGAATTATCTAGTACTTTAGTTACCATTTTAAAGACTTCTTGCATTTTTTTATCGGCGGAAATTATATTGTCGAAGCTATATTCGCGCTGCAGGTCGCCTTTTAGTTCATCTACTCTTCTTTGAAGATCGTAGTTAGTAATTGCGTTTTTAATTGCCGGTTCCAGGCGGTTTTTATCGATTGGTTTAGGGAAATAATCGTATGCGCCGATTCTGATTGATTCCAAAGCTACGTCAATACTTGCCTGAGCCGAGAGCATAATTACCGGCAAGTTTTTGTTGTTTCTTTTAATTCGTTTGAGTATTTCAATTCCGCTAATATCCGGCAGCATAATATCGAGAAGAACCAAATCCGGACCTTCGTACAAGCTATCTAAAAAATCGTTTCCAGATGTAAACGTTTTGATATTGTATTTCCATTCGTTTTTTACCCAATGGGATAATAATTTAAGAATGGATTCTTCATCATCTACAATAAAAATAGTCTTTTCCAAAGTTTACTCCTTTTTGTTTCTTATAATTTTGGAAGTTTAATAATAAAAGTTGTTCCCTTGTTAACCTCGCTTTTTACCCTAATTAAACCTTTATGCAAATCGATTATTTTTTTAACCGTTACAAGTCCTAATCCGCTTCCTTTGGTGTTTTTTTGTTGAGTTTCAATTTTGTTAAATTTTTCGAATAAGAAAGGTATTTGATCGTCGGGAATACCTTTCCCCGTATCGCTTATAATAATTTCCGTTTCTCTAAGAAAGTCTTGTACAATAACCGTAACCCTGCCGCCGTTATCGGTAAATTTTATACCATTTAAAATTAAATTACTTAATGCTTTGGAAATCCGGTCTTTGTCTCCGTTTATAATTATTTCGGCTTCCGGAACTTCGATAGTAAATATTAAACCTTTTTCCCGGGCGGTTTTTGAGAACGATTTTTCCAAATCTTTGAGTAAAGAAATAAGGTCGAAATCGCTTTTAATTAATGTGTCTTTATCTTGTTCCAATTTCGATAAATCCAAAATATCTTCTACCAGTTTAGCCAATCGTTTACTTTCTTCTAAAATTATTCTGTTAAATTCTTTCACTTTTTCAAAGTCCAATTCCTTATCGTTTTCAATGGTTTCCGAAAATCCTACAATTGAAGCAAGTGGAGTTCTGAGTTCGTGGGATATATTAGAAATAAAATCGTTTTTCAGTTTGTTTAATTCCTCAAGGATGGAAACTTTTTGTTGAGCGCGATCTTTTTCGATTGAAATAATTCTGTTAGCTTCAATTAATTTAGCATTTAAGTTTTTTAATTTTTGTTCTTCCTTTCCTATATTGCTAATATCTTTGCCAATGGCAATTAGTCCTGTAAATTCATTTTCATTTATTACCGGTTTGGCGGTAAATTCGAACGTGATAGTATTTCCGAACTTTGTGTTAATATTAGCTTTAAAAGAAATTTTATTATTCGATTGCAAAATATTTTGAAATGCGCCGGATACTGTCATTTTATCTTTTTCTTCAACCAAATCCAAAAAATGTTTCCCTTTTAATTCATCGGCGTTATAATCTATTAACCGGGCTCCGTAACTATTCACATTCTGAAAATAGCCTTCTTTATTCAGACTTATTACAAACTCTTGTGTTAAATCCAAAAACAGTTCAAACAAAGTTTCGCTAGTTTCCGGATTTAGTTCAATTTGGTTAAAAATATTTTGACTTCTGCCGTTTAGCTTCATTTCTAAAATTCAGTGTTGAAAAAAACACTTTTATAATTTAATTTAAATTCCGATTCTTAATCTGGAACATTATGATTATATAATCGGATAAAATTTATTTTATTAAAATAAGACAAAAAATTTATCATATTACCAAAATTAAGAACGATTTCTCAAAATGCAACATAATTTTTAAAAAAGTTGCCATAAAGTGAGAATTTTAACCGGAAAGGAATGATTTTTATTTAATAAACAAAGAATGAGCAACCGTATTGAGTTGCTCATTTAAATTTAGTTATAATAAAGTATTAAGGGTTTTGACGAGCGAAGTGAAATTTAAGAATCTTAATAAGCATAACCTTTAACTTCTTCGTCGGAAAACTCGACTCCCAACCCGTTTGCCAACCGGTTAACAAAGTTAAAATAACTAACAATTAAGTTAATATTCAGAATATCGGTATCGTCCAAACCGTGAATATGCATGTTTTCCAAATCGTGCTCGTTCACAGAGCCGGGGTCGACCGTTAATTTTTCCGCATAACTAAGCATGGCAAAACATCTTACGGAAAGCTCGACCGTTTTGTAATCATTTATTAATTGTTGAATTTTTGCAGAGTCTTTCCAATAACTATTAAGTGCTTCGGCGTGATGGTTTACACAATAAGCGCAATCGTTTAATGCCGAAACCACAACGGCTATTAATTCTTTTTCTTCCCGCTTAATTCCCGATTTGTTAAACATAACCGCCATATACAAATCCAAATGGCTTTCCATCACATCCGGCATTAGGCTTTGTATTTTCATAATATTAGACAATTTTCCGCGGTTTTTTTCTATGCGGGTGTAAATATCCAACAATTTACCGTCAGATTCTTCTTTCTCAATTACTTTAATCCAAGGCATTATTCTCTCCTTAATGAATATTGATCGTAAAAAACAAAATAAGTTAATCCTTTATAGTTGTCAAGTAATAAACTATAATGTTCCAGGTATTTATTAAATTTAGATTTCAATTTTAAAGATAATTTATATGAACAACAAATTTTACACAAACTTTGATTTCGAACGAATTAGAAGCAGTAACCGGAACGATTATCGGTCGCCTTTTCAAATTGACAGGGATAGAATAATTCATTCCTCCGAATTCAGAAGGCTTCAGGGCAAAACGCAAGTTTTTCTATCGGGTGAAAGCGATTATTACCGTACGCGTTTAACACATTCAATAGAGGTTGCGCAAATAGGCAGGTCAATTAGCAATTATCTGTTGCATATAAAAGATTCGCCTTTTAACCAGGATTTTCACATAGATGCGGATTTGGTTGAATCTGCTTGTTTATCTCACGATCTGGGTCATCCGCCTTTTGGTCATGCCGGCGAAAGAACACTGAATTCGCTTATGAAAAAATATGGCGGATTCGAGGGAAATGCGCAAACCCTACGATTGTTAACGGAAATTTTTTACCGGGATCATAACGATAGAAGAGGTATGAATCCTACACGCGCTTTTTTAGATTCTATACTCAAGTATAAAGCAATTTTTTCACAGTTCAATCTGCCTGAAAATCATTTTATTTATGATTATCAGCGTAAGTATGTGGATTTTGTTTTAGAGGGGACTGATATAAATAATTTGATTCAACTGCCTGATAATTTAAATAAATTCCGCAGCATAGAATGCCAAATAATGGATTGGGCTGACGATACGGCTTATGCAATAAATGATATTGTTGATAGTATTTCGGGAGGATTCATTTCCGTTTCGTCTTTGGAAAATTGGACTGACATAAACTGCAATAAATTAACCGGGGAAGAACTTGAAGTAATAAATCAATTAAAAAAGTGGATCAAAGATCAAAATTATAAAGCTAAATTCGGTTCACAAATAGGAGAATTTATTTTAGCCTGCAAAATTGAAGAAAAAGAATCGATTTTAGATGAGTTTACAAACCGCTATAAATTTACCCTCACTATAGATAAATCCGTTAAACTGAAAGCCAAGCTTTACAAAAAGATTGCGGTTGATTTGGTTTTTTCGAGCCCTCCGCTTCATCAGATGGAATTTAAAGCCGACGAGATGATTTCAAGATTATTTAAGTTATACGAAAGTAATTATATTAACGGAAAATCGAATTTGAAACTGTTACCCGACTTTACTCACAATCTTATTAAAAACGAAGATGATATTAACCAGAAAGCAAGACTTATTTGCGATTATATTTCCGGCATGACCGATTCTTATGCAATGAGAATTTATAAACGTTTATTCGATCCTAATTTTAGCTCATTAATTGATTTTAGTTAAGATTTTAAAAATTAATACTTAGTATAATTTTATTTGATATTTCATTTTTTTAGGTATTCTTAAAAATTTTAATGTAAATGCGGAAATAAATTTAGACTGTTAAAAAAGAACTATTTAAACATCTTTGTTGTTTTTCTGAAATTAAATAAGAAGTATTATGAAAAGAATTAAAGCGGATGTTCTTCAACAAACCGTAGAAAAAATATTTTTGAATGAAGGAGTAAATTACGGCGATGCAAAGTTATTAGCAAACATCATTACCCGTTCCTCAATTGACGGATATCAGAGTCACGGAATTAACAGAGTGCCGATGATGATAGATTATATTAGAAGGGGAATTATAAATTTAAAAGGTAAAATGGTTGAAGTTAATTCCGGTATGTTCTTTAAAGTATTTGATGCTAATAACGGTTTAGGTCCGGTTAATGCATGGAATTCAACCGGCGAAGCAATCAAAATAGCAAAAGAAAAAGGTATGGGATTAGTAGCTCTAAAAAACAATACGCACTGGCAAAGAGCCGGTACATACGGTTGGAAAGCCGTTAACGAAGGAATGATTTTTATTTGTTGGACAAACACAATACCAAATTTACCACCGTACGGTTCTAATAAAAATTTGCTTGGAAATAATCCGTTTGTGATTGCTATTCCCGCTAAAGAAAATAATTTGGTGCTGGATATGTCGCTGAGTCAATTTTCTTACGGTAAAATAGCCGGCTATGCAAGGTTAAATAAAGAATTACCCGAATTCGGAGGTTACGACGAAAATGGGAATTTAACAAAAAACGCTTCGGTTATTAGGGAAAAAGGAACTCATTTGCCAATCGGTTTTTGGAAAGGGTCTGCTCTTTCGTTAATGTTGGATTTACTGGCTGCAATTTTATCAGGAGGAAAAACCACTAGGGAAATCGGGTTAGAAGCAAACGACGCCGGTTTGTCGCAAGTATTTGTTGCGATAGATCCGGATAACTTTGGCAGCGAAGAATTCAGGAATAGATTAATTAAAGAAACCTTGCTGCAACTTCAACTTGAATACGATCCGGGAAAAAATGGGTTTCACTATCCTGGCAGCGGAAGCTATTTGCGTAGAAAAGAAAATTTAGCAAAGGGGATACCGGTTGAAGATGAAATTTTACAAAAGATTAATGAATTAGTACTAGACCGGAATATTTAATGTTAATATACAAGCATTCATTTTTAACACTGAGTAATTTAAGTTAAATTTATTCTTCGTTTATCGAAAAAAGCTTGACAATGGTTTAAATTTAGAGTAAGTTATAAACAGATCAATTATCTTATAATTATAAAATAATTTTGCTTTTATCTACAAACTCTACTGACTATTGCTGTCAATTTTCCGTTAACTGAAAGATTAGAAAATTTAATTGCCCATTTTTTAATAATCAATCAGGAGGTTCTATGAGAAAAATCCCCAAATTTCTCCCCGTTAAAATTTTTGTTGTTTTATTTGTATCAATATTAATTTTTACTTCGTGCGATCAACCGTCAACGAATGTAAATACTCCAAAGCAAACCACTACGAATCTGTCTAAAGCAAATATGGATATTCACAAAGTATTTGCAATCCAGGACAGGCATACCGATAAATTGTTAAGGAAAAAAGGAGTAATAGGTACGGCTACAACAAAATTAGCAAATGGACAATATGCTATTAAAATTATGACAAACCGTGCTGGAATGGAAAGACAACTTCCCAAACAAATTGAAGGGGTGCCGGTAGTTGTATCGAATGTTGGCGAAATTTATGCCCAGGATGTTTTTACCGATCGTTATCGCCCCGTACCGGGTGGAGTTTCGGGTGGAAATTTCAATGATTACCGTTATTTCCCGGGCGCCGGCGGCGGAGCTTGTGTAGGCGGCACAATCGGATGCGTTGTTGAAAAAAACGGTACTAAATACTTTTTGAGTAATAATCATGTTTTTGCTAGAAAAAACAGAGCTTCCATTGGCGAAGCCATTGTTCAACCAGGTCTTATCGATGCCGATCCGGTATGTTCGCAAAATACGGCGGATGTTGTAGCTAACCTTTCGGCATATAAAGTTATTAAATGGCAACCATTAAGAAACAGTAACACAATTGATGCGGCAATTGCCAAAGTGAAACCGGGAATGCAAGCTTCTTGCGCAATGGTAAGCGGTTATACGCCAAGTTCAACTCCGGCTGCTGCTTTTTTAGGAATGAAAGTTAAAAAAACCGGAAGAACAACGGGTGTAACTTACGGTACTGTTACGGGAGTGAACGTAACTGTTGTTGTTAATTATACTCCGGATGGCGGTTATGCGCGTTTTGAAAATCAGATTGAATTTACAAACATGTCGGCCGGCGGCGATTCCGGTTCTTTAATTGTAACCGATAATTCGGCTAACGATCCCGTTGCTCTTCTCTATGCCGGTTCGGATGTAACTACTATCGGAAATCCGATTCAATTGGTTTTAGATTATTTTGGCGTTACTATTTGCAGTAATTAATTTAATTTGGAACGCGGGAGTGAAATATCTTTCGCGTTCTTTTTTAATGAGGTTAATTTTGGAAAGGATAGTTGAAGTGAAAAATAAATATCAAGATAAACTTTTTGAATTAGAAGGTGTAGTGGGCGTGGGTATTGGAGGAAGTGAGGAAAATAAAAAAATTAAAGTTCTTGTTAGTTCTTTAACAGATGAACTTTCTCAAAAAATACCCGAATTTTTGGAAGGATTTGAAGTTATAATTGAAAAAGTAGGCGATATTAAAGCGTATTAAATCCTCTCTGCTCCAACAAAATTTGATTTATTATTCCTGGTTAGTATTTAAAATTCTGTAAAATTCTCGATAATCCGTCAAAAGAGATTTATTATGGCGGGCGAAATAGATATTATTCAAAGATTAGTTATAGAACTGCAAGAACAAAGAAAATTGCTAATCAAATTGGCGAGGGATTACAGGC
>JALSTI010000054.1 GCA_026983795.1 Melioribacteraceae bacterium | reverse complement strand
GAAGTGCAGTTTTTCAAATATTCAAAAGAATCTTTTATTGAAAGACTTCATAATCCTTACCGGGTATTTATTCCGGTTATTGCTTTACTTTTACTTCTTGTAATTTATTTACTAATAAAAATAAATTCAAAAGAAAAAAACTTACCAGTAGTTAATAAAAATAGATTAACATATAATTTATACTCTGATTTTATAAATTCAAAAAATCCCAAACTAATTTCTTTGGGCGACGATTTCATTTATTTTTCGGATTTTTCAGAGTTCAACACTACGTCTGTAAGAAAGATGGTTAGAAATTCTAAAATTAATAATGAAGAAGAGTTTGAAAAATTCAAGTCTGAAAATCCTTTAAGAAATGATCTCAAAAAATTGCCGTTTTCATTTTTTAATCAGGCAGCCGTATGGCCCTTACCATATATTGTTAAATATTTAGCATCATACAAAACAAACTATATAATTAAAAGCGCTTCTACATTGACGTCGAATGATTTGAAAAATAATGATATAATTTTTTTAGGATCATTTTGGACTTTGGGAATACTTGAGAAAATCATAAATGACTTAAATATTAAATACAATATAATTGGTCAAGAAAAGCTTATTTTGGGAAAAAATAAGGGAAATGATTCGTTAACAACTTTTATTCGTACCGGTGTTCCCGCATACGACCATATAGACTATTGCGTCTTTCTAAAAATACCTGGACCAAATAAAAACACGGTATATTCGTTTATCAGCTTTTATGCCACAGGTTCTGTGGGCGCTGTTAAATTTTTAACAAATGAAAATACATTGAAAAAATTAAAACAAAAATTTGAAATGAAGTTTAATGAATTTCCGGAATATTTTATGGTATTATTTAAATCTACAGGATATGCCAGAGAAGTTTTATCAACCGAGCCAATTTACATAGATAAGATTGGAAATTCCGAAATCAAATGGTGATTAATAAGTATTAGATACTATACTATTTATTATTAAAAAAGCTATCTCCGGAAGAGATAGCTCAAATAATTCATAAATTACTTTACAACTCTTTAATTTCATTTACCAATTTATTTATAGCTTCCTTTGCATCGCCAAAATACATGAGTGTATTAGGATAAAAGAACAACTCATTGCTAATTCCCGCATAACCAACATTCAGCGAACGTTTATTTACAATAACGGTTTTTGCATAATCCACATTCAAAATCGGCATTCCGTAAATGGGACTATTCGGATCGTTTCGTGCCGCGGGGTTAACTACATCGTTAGCGCCAACAACAAAAACGACATCCGTATTACTAAAATCATCATTAATATCTTCAAGAGCAAATAATTTATCGTATGGAACTTGTGCTTCGGCCAATAGAACATTCATATGTCCGGGCATTCTACCCGCAACTGGATGAATTGCAAATCGGACATTAATTCCTTTACTTTCCAAAATATTCATTAAATCCCTTACTGCATGCTGGGCTTGCGCTACAGCCATTCCGTAACCCGGTACAATAATAACGTTTTGAGCAGCATCGAATATCATTGCGGCTTCCTCGGCATCAACAGATTTAACATCTCCTTTAATTTCACCGCCCGCAGCAGGAGCAGCTCCGCCGCTGCCGGCAGATTCCCATCCTCCGAGCAAAACGTTCATCAACGATCTGTTCATTCCCCTGCACATTATTAAAGTAAGAATAATTCCAGATGCTCCGACTAATGCACCGGCAATTATCAGCATATTATTTTTCAGCACAAATCCGGTCATTGACGCTGCTAATCCCGAATATGAATTAAGCAAAGAAATGGCAACCGGCATATCGGCTCCCCCGATAGGCAGAACTAAAAGCACTCCCAATACAAGCGAGATTAACAAAACAATTAGTAATACCGTTTCTTGAGAATTATCTAGGACTACCATTGTACCGCCCGCAATAATCAAAAGGAACAGAATAACATTAATAGCATTTTGTCCCGGATATTTAATTACTTTACCTGAAACCAATCCTTGCAGTTTTCCAAATGCTATTAAAGAACCGGTAAATGTGACTCCGCCTATTAAAATACTTAAGATGACAGATATAATCGTAGAAAGTTCAAAAGTAAGTGCAGGGTTGTTCAACACCTTGTAAAATTCGGAAGTAGCAACCAAAGCCGAAGCGCCGCCTCCGAAACCGTTTAATAATCCGACCATTTGAGGCATACCGGTCATAGGAACCTTAATTGCCATTAGAGCACCTATAGCCGACCCTATAACAAATCCAATAATTATATATTCGTAAGTTAAAACTTGTTTATCAACAAGAGTTGCTACAATTGCCAATAACATACCAATCGATGCATAAAGGTTTCCCTTTCGGGCGGTTTTAGGCGAACTTAATTTTTTAATTCCGAAAATGAAAAATATTGACGCAATCAGGTAAATTATATTTAAAATTATTTCCATTATTTTCTCACTTCTTTTTGAACATTTTTAACATTCTATCGGTTACTAAAAATCCACCCACAACATTTATTGTGGCAAATATAATTGCAACCAAACCCAGAATTGTACTAATGGTAAACTCTTCCATTCCGGCGCTTAAAATTGCACCTACAATTGTAATTCCCGATATTGCATTGGAACCGGACATGAGAGGAGTGTGCAACGTGGGAGGAACTTTTGTAATTAATTCAAATCCGACAAATATTGCCAGCACAAAAACATATATTAACATTAATAATTCAAATCCTTCCATTTTAACTCCATATTTAATTAAATATTTATTGTTTTTTATGAAAGAAGAGATTTGGTCCGTTCGTGAACCACTTCTCCGTTATAACAAATCAATGCTCCTTTTACAATTTCATCTTCCAAATCAAGTTCAACTTTTCCGTCTTTCGAAATATGTTCCAACAATGCCATTAAATTTTTCCCATACACTTCGCTGGCGTTAGTTGCAACAAGACTTGGAATGTTCGGTTCACCTATAATAGTAACGCCATACTTCTGAACGGTTTTTCCTTTTTCGCTGATTTCACAATTACCGCCGAATTCAACCGCCATATCCAGAACAACCGAACCAGGCCGCATATTTTTTACCATTTCTTCCGTTACAAGAACCGGAGCTTTTTTACCCGGAACGAGCGCAGTCGTTATAACAATATCTGCTTGTGTAATATGTTTGAAAATTAATTCCTTTTGTTTTTGAAGAAATTCTTCCGATGCTTCTTTGGCATATCCGCTTTCATCTTGCATGCTTTCGTCGGTTTCAACTTCAATAAATCTGCCGCCAAGACTTTGAACCTCTTCTTTTACTTGCGGACGAATATCGGAAACTTCAACAATTGCGCCCAATCTTTTGGCTGTTCCCAAAGCTTGAAGTCCTGCAACCCCAGCGCCCATAATTACAACTTTAGCAGGTTGAATAGTTCCGGCGGCTGTCATCATCAACGGGAAAATTTTTCTTAATGTGTTAGCTGTAATAATAACCGATTTGTAACCCGCCAAATTTGCTTGTGAGCTTAAAGCATCCATTTTTTGGGCAAGAGTAGTTCTTGGAATTGCATCCATTGAGATTACGTTAATTTTTTTCTCGGCACATTTTTTAGAAATCTCGGGATAATGCAGCGAATACATAAAAGTAATTAATAAGCTGCCTTCCTTTAATAAATCGCATTCATGTTTACCGGTTTCTTTACGCTCAAGAGGTCTCTGTACTTTCAAAACTATATCGGCGGTAGAATAAAGCAAATTTACATCTTCAACTATTTTTGCTCCGTTTTCTTCATATTCGGAATTTGTAAAACCCGCTTTAAGACCCGCATCTTTTTCAATTTGAATTTCAAATCCTTTTTTAATTAGTTTGGATACAGTATCCGGAACTACTGCTACCCTGTTTTCTCCTTCCATTATCTCTTTGGGAATTGAAATAATCACAACTATACTCCTGAAATTTTATGGGACATTGAAAAGTTATAAAAATTTTCGATAAATAAGGTAATAATTTATTTTGGTAAAATACTTTGGAAAATTTTGTGCGGTAATTTAGATAATTCGCTTTTACGTTAAAATAGCTTTTCTAAATTAGATTTTTTTAATAATTTTAGGATGTAAGTATCTTTTTATAATCAACGTTGGTTTAAATTTTACGGGATAAAATATGAGCAAAATATTATATAAAGAACAACTGTCGGAAAATGTATTCAAAATGAGACTCGAGGCTCCATTAATTGCAGAGGAGCGTAAAGCGGGACAATTTATAATTTTACAAATAGATGAAGAATTCGGTGAAAGAATTCCCTTAACTATTGCCGATGCCGATAAAGAAGAAGGATCTATTACTATTATTTTTCAAGTAGTCGGATTAACTACCGATGAATTATCAAGATTGAATGTTGGTGATAATATTCCGGTGTTAGTCGGACCATTGGGAAACCCGACTCATATAGATAAATATGGAACAGTTGTTTGCGTTGGCGGTGGAATTGGTGTAGCGCCGCTTCATCCTATTGCTCAAGCTTATAAAAATGCCGGGAATAAAGTAATAATTATAATTGGCGCCCGTAACAAAGAATTGATTATTATGGAAGAGGAAATGAGAAAAATTGCAGACGAATTAATTGTTTGCACCGATGACGGTAGTTACGGTCGTAAAGCACTTGTAACCGAACCGCTTAAAGAAATTTGCGAACGTAACCCTAAACCCGATAGAGCAATTGCTATTGGTCCGCCGATTATGATGAAATTTTGTGCAGAAACAACCAGACCTTACAATGTGTATACCGAAGTATCGTTAAATACCATAATGGTTGATGGAACCGGTATGTGCGGCGGATGCAGGGTAGACGTTGGCGGACAAATAAAATTCGTATGTGTAGACGGTCCGGAATTTGACGCTCACAAAGTAGATTTTGATAACATGATGGCTAGACTAACAGAATTTAAAGATATTGAAGAAGAAAAGCATCAATGTTATCTCGAATCGTTAGCCGAAGCTAAAATTATTGAAAATGAAGAAGGGGAGGAAGAATAAATGTACCGCACTCCAGAAGAATTACAGCAAACAGCACACAACCTTTTTGAAGAATATCTTCCTAAAATAGATGCATTGAAAAATAAAGATAGAATTCGTATTCCGGTACAGGAAATGCCCTCGCAAGATCCTAAAGAGCGGGTATGCAATCTTGAAGAAGTGGCAATTGGTTATACGGAAGAAGAAGCAAGAATAGAAGCTATGCGCTGCATTCAATGCCCTACCCAAACTTGCGTAAGGGATTGCCCCGTACATATAAACGTGCCTGTGTTTATAGATCATGTAGCACATGGTAAATATCAAGAGGCTGCTAACGTTATTAAAGAAGCAAGTTTATTGCCTGCTATTTGCGGAAGAGTTTGTCCTCAAGAAACCCAATGTCAAAAAGATTGTTCGGTTGGAAAAGTTTTTAAAACGGTTGACAAGTCAGTTTCTATTGGCAGATTAGAAAGGTTTGTTGCGGACTGGGAAAGGAATACCGGGGTTGTTCAATTACCGCACGTAAAACCGGACACCGGAAAAAAAGTTGCCGTTATCGGCAGCGGTCCCGCCGGACTGGTTGTTGCAGCCGATGTTCGCAGGGAAGGTCATTCGGTTACAATTTTTGAAGCATTCCATAAATTAGGCGGAGTTATGAGGTACGGGATTCCGGAATTCAGATTACCGAATAATATAATTGATCAAGAAATTGATAGTTTGAGAAAAATGGGTGTGGAATTTAAAACTAATTTTGTTGTGGGAAGAACAAGAAAACTGACCGATTTACTTGAAAAAGACGGATATGATGCCGCATTTGTAGGAACAGGCGCAGGACTTCCTTTATTTATGGGAATAGACGGTGAAAATTTGGTTGGTGTATTTTCCGCTAACGAATATTTAACCCGTGCAAACTTGATGCGTGCTTTCGATAAAAAACATGCCGATACTCCTATTTATCCTTCTAAAATTGTTGCTGTTCTTGGTGGCGGAAATGTTGCGATGGACGCCGCAAGAATGTCTTTAAGATTAGGCGCCGAAAAAGTTTATGTGGTTTATAGAAGAACCCAAAAAGAAATGCCTGCCAGAAAAGAAGAAGTTGAACACGCTATGGAAGAAGGTATCGAATTCAGATTCTTACAAAATGCAAAACGAATTCTTGGCGATGAAAAAGGTAGAGTGAGGGCAATTGAATGCTTGAAATATGAACTGGGCGAACCGGATCAATCCGGTAGAAGACGCCCGATTCCTATAGAAGGAAGTGAATTTACAATAGATGTGGATACTGTAATTGTGGCAATCGGGAACGGCAGTAACCCGCTGATAAGTCAAACTACACCCGAAATTAAAACTAACAAATGGGGAAATATAATAGTTGACGAAAATCAAAAAACATCAATGGATCGCGTGTATGCCGGAGGAGATATAGTTTTAGGAGCCGCTACGGTTATACTTGCAATGGGAGAAGGAAGAAAAGCTGCAGCTGCAATAAACGAAATGCTGGCTAAAGATATTGAAACGGGGGAATCAAAAAAAACAGTTGACGTAAATTAACAGTTGGGCCGTTAAAGAAAAGCAAACAGCCTTTTCTTTATCCGGCTGTTTTATTTTTTATTTTTATTCTTTACCGTTTCAGCTCGTAAGTTGTTTAACTCAATTAATCTTTCCAAAACGTAACCTGAATTTACCGACATTTTCATTACATATTCGTATAAGTAATAAGTTTTTGAAATTAAAAACATTAATTTTATTTCAACATCGGTCAATGAGCTTAACTCTTTTTTTTCGGATAGTTTAATCTTAATATGCCCAAGTTCATTTTCTCTTTTAATGGTATAACTGCAAACGGTTAAAGAAAAAATCCAGTTAATTAAATCCTCAAATCTTTCTTTACTATAATAAACGGTGCCTTTATATTCATTTACGTCCATAAATGATTTTACATTTTCATCTTGGATAATTTCATTCAAAATATTCGATTTATTTTTTCGCCAGAAATTCTGTATTTGGTTCCGGCTGCTTTTAACTCCCAAGAAGGAATAAAGTTCTTCAATATTAAACAATCCGGTTTGATATTTTATTAATAAATTAATAAGAGTCATATCTTTAAAAATTTCCCAATCCCCTTTTCCGAATCTTTCTAAAATTTTCCTGACGGGAACGCTTAAATAGATTTTTTCGAACGGATTATTGCCGGTTAAATTTTCTTCAATAAAAGTTTTCAACCTCATACTTGTTAAATAAATCAATAATAAAACGGAGTTGTTTTTATAATTCGATTTTTTCGAAATAACAATTGCCTTTTGAATATCTTTAACACGGGTGTTATATTTTAAGAAAATATTATTTTGAATAAAAGGATTAACTTTGCCTATTCCTTGAAGGCAATTATCAAATTCTTTCACATACTTTTCCAAATCGACCGATAAATTAAAATGATGTTTTACGGTATTAAGCAAATAATAAAATTTATTTGATAAAAACTTTAAACTTTTTTCGCTCTCTGTTTCAGGAGTTTCGCTTAAAACAAAACTATGGACAAAATTCTCAATTGCATCATCATTAAATAAATTTTCAAAAGCATCATGAACGGGGGCAAGATTAATCTCGTTAATTTCTTCTTCAATGCTTCGAACGCCCTTGCCCTGAAGCTTTTCATAAACTTTCTTATAATCGCCCGTGCTGTCCGTAACTTCTTTGAAATTCCAGAATACTTTATATTCAAAACCCTTCAGTTCGGTATAGAAACCGTTAGTAAATAAATCCTTTCCCGAAACGATATATTGTAAACCGGAAATATGCTCGTCGAAAATATAATAAAAGTCCCCGCGAGGATTAATGTTTAGTGCATCGAGTATAGTTTTGGTAATTAACTTTTTTTGCCCGTTATCCGTTTCATTTGTTAATTTTACTACTGAACGGTAAATTCTACCTTTAGTAGAATGATAATTATTATTATACAAAACCAAAACTTTTTCGTCATTAAATTTATTTGTAAGCGCAAATACATTTTCGTTAATATTGTTTTTATCATCTATGAAATCATAAAGCCAAAAATTCGCCACTTCACTAAACAAATAACGTTTTTTCAGTAAAGGAAATATTTCTTTCCGGTGTCTCGAAATTAAGTTTGCGTCGGGTTGTTCGTCGTAATATGCGCGCTTGTATTCCATTCCGTATTTTTCAGTAAATCCTTCAATTTGGCCGTGCGCAAACATCGGCAAGCCGGGCAAAGTGCACATTAAAGTAGCAACTCCAAAATATTTATCGCCGGTACCAAACTGATGAATAGCGGTTTCCTCATCCGGATTACTCATAAAATTCACATAACGCTTCAGTATTTCGGGTTCAAATTCCAAGGTATTTGTTATCAAATCTCTATACTTTTCGTTTTCTTCGTTTTTCATCATATTCATAAAAGCGCTATTATATACGCGATGCATTCCAAGGGTTCTTACAAAATATCCTTCCATCAACCAGAATGCTTCTGCCAATAAAAGCGTATCCGGTAATTCTTCATTAATCCTATCAACCACTTCCCGCCAAAATTCAACCGGAAATAATTTATCGAATTCTTCTTTACTCATTGCAAAATCACTTCGCGAAGGGATATCACCGCCTTTACCCGGTTCGGGATACCACAAACGCGAAAAATGTTTTTTAGTCAGAGTCATTGCAGCGTCAAATCTGATAATTGAAAATCTTTTGGCCACGTCAAAAATTTTATCTATAACCGCTTGCCTTACTTCCTCTTTTAACATATTCAATTGCGCAGTGTCGTTCCAAGGCATATTGGTTCCATCGTTGCCGTGATAAATATAAGTAGTTTCTCCCGTTAAATTATCTATGCGTTGAAATACAACGGCAGCGTCAGTTTTTTCGTAATAGCTGTCTTCAATTCTAATTTGTACCGACGGGTCTTCAGACAAATCTTCCCTGGTAAATTTGTAATTGGGAAACGGAGGTTCTTTTACTTGTATAAAATAATCGGGATGTTCAATTACCCACTTGGAATATATACCCGTATGATTTGGAACCATATCGCTTGCAAGTCTTATACCCCTTTGTTTTGCCCGTTCGTGCAAATTTTTATAAGCTTCTTCACCGCCTAAATCTTTGGCAATAATATAATCGTATAATGAATATGCGGAAGCGACCGCATCTATATTACCCATCAAATGTTTAATTTTTTTTGATGCGGAACTCCTTTCCCATACTCCAATGAGCCAAAGGGCATTTATATTCCAATTTTTAAGCTGGTCCAATTCTTCATCCGGTATTTGATCCAACCGGTGAATATGACGTTGATACTTTTTTGACAGTTGATCCAACCAAACAAAAGCATTTTTAGCAATAAGTATTACATTAGGCATCCAATGAACATCGGGCGTAAACTTTTCTTCTTCCTCGTATACGTCTTGTATATCCAAAGCATATTTATAGGCGGATTTTCCGATAGCAAGAAAATCATATTCGCTTCCAATACCTTTATATTCCGGTACAACAGTAGGCGCTGCACCTCCGCCTCCCCAAATATCAAATGTAACGTCTTCTTTCATTAAATCATGACTGCTCAAAATTTTACGGATATATAAATCATTAAGCAGTTCTTTCCAATTAGTTTTAATAAATTCCAGTTGATCCCAATGATTATCGGGATTATTTAATATAGGAGTTTTCAAAAACTCAAATAACGGTTGATTTGAAGGTCCGAATGTTTTTTCTTCATTAAAAAATTTTTCCAAGTGATTAATTGTTTCCGAATATAAATTTTTTGGGGTCAAATAATTTTCATCGAACAGCTCTTTCAACTTTTTGTTAGCCGGGTTAAAGTTATCGAGGAAGAGTAATATCATTTCCTCAATCACAATTTCTTTGTTTGGTTTACCATCGGAGCTGGAATTTAAATATTCAGAGCCGCTCATTATTTTTTTATATACATCCAGCGGCGGAAATTGATCAATAAAATTTAAAAGCAGTGTATTTAAATTTTCTTTACCTAAACTACTTTGCAGATAAGAGGCAGCGCGGTTGAACACTCCGGGGTTTTCATCATTCTCGTATTTCCGGATTAAAAAATGGAAAATTTCATCTAAGAGACCGGCGGCATTTACTTCACCTGCCCGCACTTTTGTTTTGTCATCCCTTAGACTGTTTATTTTTTGGACAAATTTTCTAATACTTTTAAAATCCGTGAATATTACATTTCCAGTTATAGAGAATAACTCATCGTCAAACTTATATTTGGAACGAATATGTTTGGCAATATGAAATTCGTATTTTATTTTATTATTCATACAATAAACAAAAAATGTTTAATTTTTTTATTTCTTACTTGTTAAGATAATCAATTGTAATTTAGAATGTTAATTAGTAATATAAACCGGAAGATCCGTTTTCCAAGATTTTGTTGAATAATATTAAAATAAAAAAATGTTTCGTAACTTTGTAGTTCTAAAAAAAAGAATATAAAAAATGGGTAAGAATTCCACTCCTTTGATGACGCAATATTACGCTATCAAAAAAGAATATCCCGATACAATTTTGCTGTTCAGGGTAGGAGATTTTTTTGAGACTTTTGAAGAGGATGCAAAAACCGCATCAAAAGTGCTTGGAATAACGCTTACCAAAAGAGCCAATGGAAAGGCTAATAATGTACCTTTAGCCGGTTTTCCGCATCATGCAATAGATACATATTTACCAAAACTTGTAAGAGCCGGTTACCGCGTTGCCGTATGCGAGCAAGTGGAAAATCCTAAATTTGCCAAAGGTATTGTTAAACGGGAAGTTACGGAAGTAGTTACCCCCGGCGTGGCTTTTTCGGACAAACTACTTGATCATAAAAAGAATAATTATATTGCATCATTTTATATTGATAAAGAAATTAGCGGAGTTTCTTTTGCCGATGTTTCTACAGGCGAATTTTATACTTATGAAGTTCCGGCAGATAAAATTAAAGACCAGCTCGATTTAATAAATCCTTCCGAAATTTTAATATCCAAAGGACAAAAATCATTTTTGGAACCGGTTATTAAAAGGTTTAACCCTTCCATAAGAATTACAAAAATGGACGAATGGATTTTTAATTTTGATTATTCAAAGGATTTACTTCTGGATCAGTTTAACACAAAAACTTTGAAAGGATTCGGTATCGAAAATTTTGTGCCGGGAACTATTGCAGCGGGCTCAATTATAAATTATTTACGCGAAACTCAAAAATCCAACCTTTCACATATCCGTAAAATTTCCAAGTATAATCCATCCGATTTTATGAATCTGGATTTTTCCACCAAGAGAAATCTTGAAATTACTTTTACAATTCAATTTGACACCAATGAAGGAACGCTAATTTCCATACTCGACAAAACAAATACGCCGATGGGAAGCCGACTTTTAAAACGCTGGATTTCCGCTCCTTTAATAAAACTTGACTCAATAATAAGAAGACAAAACGGCGTAGAGAACTTATTTTTAAACAAAACAGTCAGAAAAAACCTGATTAGTGAATTAAAGGAAATAGGAGACCTTGAAAGATTAATTTCTAAAGTTTGCACCGGCAGGTCTAACCCAAGGGAATTGAACTCGCTTAAATCATCGTTAAAAAAAATCCCGCTGATTAAGCAATTACTCGATCAGCTTGATTCCGAAATTATAACATCGATAAACAGCCGGTTAAACGACGTAGAAGATGTTGTTGAACTTATAGAAATTTCGATATCCGACAATCCTCCGTTGAATATAATTGACGGAGGGGTGATACGCCATGGTTATAGCGAGGAATTGGACGAATTAAGAGGTTTATCTAAAAATGCCAAATCGTGGATTGCCAATCTCCAAAAAACCGAACGGGAAAAATCGAATATCCCGTCATTGAAAGTAAGTTACAACAAGGTTTTCGGATATTATATAGAAATAAGTAATGCCCATAAAAATAAAGTCCCCGAAAATTACATCCGCAAACAAACTTTGGTAAACAGTGAAAGGTATGTTACTCCCGAGTTAAAAGAATACGAAGACAAAATTCTGAACGCCGAGGAAAAAATTTACGATATCGAATTTAAATTATTCGATCAGATCAGGAAATCGGTCGCACAAAAAGCCGAATTTATTCAAGACAATGCAAAGTTAATTGCAACGTTGGATGCATTAAATTCATTGGCTGAAACAGCCGACCAATACGGTTATGTAAAACCTGTGGTCGATAATTCGGAAACAATTAACATTATAAAAGGAAGGCATCCGGTTGTGGAAAGAATATTACCGCCGGATCAAAAATTTAATCCAAACGATACTTACCTTAACAATAGCGATACCCAAATAATAATTTTAACGGGACCGAATATGGCAGGTAAGTCAGTTTACCTCCGGCAAGTAGGATTAATTGTACTATTAGCCCAAATAGGTTCGTTTGTGCCTGCGGAAAAAGCTCAAATTGGAATAGTGGATAAAATATTTACAAGAGTAGGGGCAAGCGACAATATTTCGGCGGGCGAAAGCACTTTTCTTGTTGAAATGCAAGAAGCGGCAAATATATTAAATAATACAACAAGAAAAAGCCTGATTTTATTGGATGAAATCGGCCGCGGAACAAGTACATTCGATGGAATCTCAATCGCTTGGGCTATTACGGAATATTTGCACGAAAATCCGGACGTGGCGGCTAAAACTTTATTCGCAACCCACTATCACGAACTGAATGAAATGGCTAATATTTTTCCAAGAATTAAAAACTTCAAAGTGGAAGTTAGAGAATACGGCGATAAAGTAATTTTCTTACATAAAGTTTCTTCGGGCGGAGCCGATCATAGTTACGGAATTCAAGTAGGACAAATGGCAGGCTTACCGTTGCCGGTAACAAACCGTGCTAAAGAAATTTTACAGAATTTGGAAAGCAAAGAACTTACACCCGTGGAAATAAAAAAAGCAAAACTTTCAAAATTTAAAAAGGATAACGATTTACAGATAAGTTTGTTCGAATTTAAAGACGATGAATTGAGAAAAGAAATTTCGGAATTGCCGATTGATAACTTAACCCCTATTGAAGCTTTAAATAGGTTGAACGAATTGAAGAAAAAAGTTAAGGATAATAAATTAGATTGACGGAGTATTAAAATGACTAAAATTAATTTCAAAACTCTTTTACCGATTACCGCTTTTTTAATGTTATTTTTAATTTCTTGCGGTAAATCCTATTCCCCGGAACAGAAAAAATACATTGCGGAAATTGAAACTTTCAGAAAACAAAAGAATCTACAATTTCTAAAAGATCCCAATTCGCCTTTTAATCAAGACCCAAAAGCGGTATTTCATCCTTTAAACTATTATGATGTAAATCCGGACTTTGTTTTTAAAAGCAAGTTAATAGAATATTCAAAAAAAGACACGATAACTATTTATGGCACACAAGGAGAAGAACGAAAAGCGGTAAGATTCGGATATCTTACTTTTACATATAATAATAAACCGTATAAATTAAATGTTTACGAAAACAAAACCGGAAACGGACAAAAGTATTACAGCATTTGGTTTACCGATAAAACTACAAACAAAGAAACTTACGGTGTTGGCCGATATTTGGAATTTGAAAAAAGAGACGATCCCAACTTTGTTTATACAATCGATTTTAATTTGGCTTTCAATCCATATTGCGCCTACAGTTCTAATTTTACATGCGCTATACCAACAAGAGAAGATTATATTGATTTGGCTATAGAAGCAGGCGAGAAAAAATTTCATGAATAGAAAGGAGTAAAACGGTGGTAATAATATTAGACAATTCGGCATCCGAACAGCAGGTAGAGGATGTAGTAAAACATCTTGAAGACTATGGCTTTCAAGTACATAAATCGGTCGGTGTTGAAAGAACTATTTTAGGCGCAATCGGCGTTCAACCCGATTTTGATGTTAGAAAAGTAAAAATACTTAACGGCGTTTCCGATGTATACAGGGTAACCGTACCATTTAAATTGGCTAGCCGTAGTTTTAAAGAAGATAATACCGTTGTCAAAATTAAAGACGTTGAAATAGGAAAAGATAAAATAACGTTAATGGCCGGACCTTGTTCAATCGAAAGTGAGGAACAAATTTTTAAACTTGCGGAAGTTGTATCAAAATCGGGTTCACAAATTTTACGCGGCGGCGCTTTTAAACCCCGCTCGTCGCCTTATTCATTCCAAGGTTTAGGCGAAGAAGGATTGAAATATATCCGTCAAGCAGCCGATGAATTTAATCTGCTTGTTATTACTGAAGTTATGGAAATTAAGTATATCGATCTTATTTATAAATACACCGATATTTTCCAAATAGGAGCCCGCAATATGCAAAATTTCCCTTTGCTAAAAGAGTTGGGTAAAACCGATAAACCAATTATGCTTAAACGCGGTCTTTCGGCCCAAATTGAAGAATGGCTAATGTCGGCCGAGTATATTTTATCAGAGGGAAACAAAGATGTTCTTTTATGCGAAAGAGGTATAAGAACTTTCGAAAAATATACAAGAAATACATTCGATCTCTCGGCAGTTCCGGTAGTTCATAAAAAAAGTCATTTGCCTGTTATAGCCGACCCTTCACACGCAACGGGATTGAGGGACCAAGTTCCGCCTATGGCAAGAGCGGCGGTAGCTGCGGGAGCAGACGGATTGATGATTGAAATTCATCACGATCCGGAACATGCTTTTTCCGACGGCCCTCAAGCATTATTACCGAATGATTATATCAATTTGGTTCAAGAGTTAAAAATGATTGCTAAGGCTATTGGAAGAGATATTTAATATTTTAATCGAAAAAATATTTTGATAAAAAACATTTCAATTATAGGATTAGGATTAATAGGCGGATCAATTGCAAAATCGCTCCGCAATTCCGGATTAGTTTTTAAAATTTCCGCTTACGATAAAGAAGATATACTTAATCTTGCCTTCGAAGAAAAAACAATTGATGAAAAACTAAATTCTGTTGAAGACGCTCTTAACTCCGATTTAATTTTTATATCACTCCCTATTAGTCAAGCGTTGGAAGCATTTAATAAACTTGCACCCAAAATAAATCCCGGTCAAATTTTAACCGATGTTTGCAGCGTAAAATATATTTTTCAAAAGAATTGGGAAATGCTGAACACCGGAAAAGGAATTTATATCGGCGGTCATCCCATGGCTGGAAAAGAGAAAGGCGGATATGAAAATTCCGATCCCTTACTCTTTCAAAATTCGGTTTATATTGTTACGGAAGATTTAACGGACAATAATAAATTCACAAATTTCCGTGAGATTATCGAAATTTTCGGAGCGAATTTATTGTACATTCCGGCAAAACAACACGATGTAATTGCCGCAAGCGTAAGTCATTTGCCTCAACTCATTTCAGTAGCTTTGGTAAATACCGCATCGCTTAAAACAGATAATTATAATTTTCTAGACCTTGCTGCCGGCGGATTCAGGGATATGACAAGAATTGCGTCAAGCGATTTTGAGATTTGGGAATCAATTATTGAAACCAACAGAAGTCAAATATTAACGGCGCTTGATAAATTTTCTTACGATATTAATCTTCTAAAAAATTGGATTGAAAAAAATAATTTTTCACAACTATCCGGATACTTCGAAAAAGCGAGAATAAGCAGGGACGAAATACCACAAAACACAAAGGGATTTCTCTCTCCACTTTACGATATCTTTATATTCGTGGAAGATAAACCGGGAATGATAAGCAAAATATCCACCGAATTATACAATCACGGAATTAACATAAAAGACATCGAATTACTGAAAATCCGTGAAGGAACAGGCGGAACATTCAGATTGGCTTTCGAATCCAAAGAGCAAGCGGATAAAGCAAAATCTTTAATAAGCAGTTTAGGGTTTAAATTTAGAGAATAACGCTTAAATACTTTATTTAGTTCAAATGATTTTATAGATTTATTTTAAATCTATTCAATTAAGCTTAAAGGAAACAATTTAATCTAATGGGTTGAATTTATAATCATTCATGTTTTCTTAAGATTTATTGTAAAAATATTTTTAAACTGTGTTAATTTTTTTTATAGAAAAATAATGATAAAATTTAATGAAGCAATATATAACTCTATTATTCATGGCGATTGTTTGGAAATAATGCGTAAATTTCCTGACGGTTGTATCGATTTAATAGTTACCTCTCCTCCTTATAATATAAAAAACTCAACAGGCAACGGGTTAAAAGTGAAGATAAGTAGAACACACAAGTAACCATATAGGACTTAAAGATTACGTCAGACCAATTTCATCATTAATTGAAGATATAAATAAGCAGCTCCAGAATATTTAAGTTTTTATTTTAAATTTTGATAATTAATTAACAACTTATATCTCAACGCCGATTTTTACATCACTCATTACTTTGCAGAATGCTTTATAAGTTAGAAAATAGTTAGTAGTAATAAACTCAATAAGACCGCAGTAATAATTAACGGACAAAATTATTCAATATATTTTTAAGCATAAATTTGTTATCTTCCAAAAAATATAGGAGCTTCGTTAATTGAAATTACTTGGTTACATTCTAGCAGCAGTTACCCCCGTTCTAATTTTTTTCATTTATAAATTACTTAATAAAAGAAAAAGGCTTAGAACATTTGCCCAGAAATTTTGGGACCGGCAAATTAAGCAGAACTTGAACAAAATTGACCTTGAAAGATTTGATAAGATTCCGGAGCCTTACAATTTCATGCCTGAGTTGGAAAGTTTGCAAACTACTATCCAAGTTGTTTCTTTATCAATTGAGTTGGGTTTGTTCGAACACCTTCTTGAGAAGCCGGGTATTACAAATAAGCAAATAGCGGAATTTATGAAATTTTCGCAGAGACCTGTTAATGCACTTATTGAAGTTCTTTTAGCGGCGGAAGTTATAAAAACACATCAAAACGGTTATGCTTTAACCGATAGAGCCAGATTTTATTTGTTAAAAGACAGCCCGTTTTTTCAGTCGTTACCTCCTCCGCGAATAGGGAAACGTTTTTTAAGAATTGCCAAAAATGACAAAGTAAAGGGCGCAGTTAACAAATGGAAAAAAGGAAAATCGTCCGCTCCTATTAGATGGGCTTTGAAGCAACATGAATTCTCATTTCCGCTTGGTTTTGCTCTGTACAATTTGGGAATAATTGAAGGTAAAAATATTTTGGATGTTGCCGGCGGTACCGGCGCTGTATGTATAGCTTTAGCCCAAAGTAATCCTGCATTAAATTTAAAAATGATCGAATTACCTCAGAGTGTTGGAATAGCAAAAAAAATTATAACACAATACGGATTAAACGACAAAATTGAATGTATTGGAATGGATATGTTTAATAACGACTGGCCTAAAAATAACACCACTATACTATTTACGAACATTTTTCATGATTGGGATGATAATAAGTGCCGGATTTTATCTAAAAAAGCATACGATGCTTTACTTCCGGGAGGTAAGATATTAATTCAAGAAGCACTTTTGCATGACGATAAAGCGGGTCCGTTATGGACTGCTCATTGGTCAATGGTAATGGCATTAATGATGGAAGGGAAACAATTTCGTTTCAGTCAACTGAAAGATATTCTGGAAACAGCAGGATTTAAAAACGTAAAAGCCCAACCACTTTTAGGGTACTATTCAACTGTCAATGGTGTAAAGCAAAATTAATTCCTGAATTTCTATTGAGATTTTAAAAGTGATTTTCACTAAAGATTTTCCAGAACAAATTTTATAATTTTAATTATTCAAATTAACAAACTTAACGGCTTGCTCCGCACATCTTTCCCCGTCAATTGCCGCTGAAACAATTCCTCCGGCATAACCGGCTCCCTCTCCCGCCGGGAATAGCCCCTCAACATCAACATGCATAAGGGTTTCACGATTCCGTAAAATTCTAACCGGTGAGCTTGTACGGGATTCAACTGCAAGAATTTGAGCATCAGACGTAAAGTAACCTTTCATTTTCTTATTAAATATCAAAAGTGATTTGCTTAATCTCTTTACAATCTCTTTAGGAAATATTTGATGCAGCGGGACAGATTTAATGCCGGGAATATATGAAGTAGCCGGCAAACTATTCGACATTCGTTTGTTCACAAAATCCGTTATTCTTTGCGCAGGTGCTATTTGTTTTCCGCCGCCGGCATTATAAGCAAGATGTTCCAGTTCCTTTTGGAACATAAGCCCCGCTAAACTACCATGCACTTTATATTTTTTCCAATCTTCTTCATTCACTTCAACAACTAATCCGGAATTTGCAAACGGCGAGTTTCTTTTTGAAACCGACATTCCGTTCAACACAAGTTCATCATCATTTGTGGAAGCGGGAATTACCATTCCGCCCGGACACATACAAAACGAGTAAACTCCTTTATTATTAACCTGGCAAGCCAAACTATAATTTGCCGCCGGCAAGTTTACGGGTCTTATTTTTGAATGATATTGAATTGAGTCTATAAGAAATTGCGGATGTTCGATTCTTACTCCCATTGCAAAGGGTTTTGCTTCCATTGCCAGATTATATTTTTTACATATCTTATAAATATCCCGTGCAGAATGTCCGGTCGCAACAATTACTGCATCGCCTGACAATTCTTTATTATTGTTTATAACAACGCCTTGTATTTTATTACCGGTAATTATAAAGTCGGTTACTTTAGCGTTAAAATTGAATTCACCGTTACATTTAATAATTGTTTCCCTGATTGCTTTAATTATTTTGGGTAATTTATTTGAGCCTATATGGGGATGCGAATCAATTCCAATATTTTCGTCGGCTCCGTGATAAATTAATAAATCAATTATCCGTTTTACGTTACCGCGTTTGTTAGAGCGTGTATAAAGCTTTCCGTCACTGTAGGTTCCGGCGCCGCCTTCTCCAAAACAATAATTTGAATCTTGATTTACATCTCCTTTTTGCAATATAGATTTTAAGTCAAATCTGCGATCCCTTACATTTTTTCCTCGCTCTAAAATAACAGGTTTAATCCCTAATTCAATAGCGCGCAAGGCGGCAAATAATCCCGCCGGTCCGCTCCCAACTATAATAATTTTTTTGTTCGATTTTACCGGTTGGAAATTAAATTTAATTATATCTTTAACAGGTAATTCATTAATAAAAGTTTGTACAGACAATCTAAAGACAGGCTTTTTGCGCGAATCAATTGAGCGTTTGGTTATAATAACCGCTTTGATCTCGTTAAAATTAAGTTTAAGGTTTTTTGCGGCTTGCTTTTTTAGAAAACCGTAATCATTAATAAAACGGGGCGGAACCGAAATGTCGGTTGTTTTTATCATTTTATTGGTCCTCTATTTATGAGGAA
>JALSTI010000053.1 GCA_026983795.1 Melioribacteraceae bacterium | reverse complement strand
CAGCCCCGACATATTCGGTGGCTTGCTTTGGTTACTTACAGGTTGCGGGTTTCTTATCGGAAGTTTTTACACTAAGAAGTATTCATACAAGTATTTCCTAGAATTAGGTCAAGACTTCATTCAAGCCCATCCTTCTTTCAACAAAAACATTAAAATTCCTTGGAACGGAATTCATCAAATTCATATAAAACCCATCTCATTAGAATTCATCTTAAAGAACGGATCAACGGAATCTATTTCCCTTGGCAATATTGCATATAAAGATGTAATTGAAACAAAGGAAAAGTTAAAAGAATTTGCTCAACATCATAACATAAATATAAATTAAGGAACAAATATGCAGAAATCTATTTCCAGAACTATTTCCGAATTTGCAGTAAACTTAAAGTTTGAAGATTTACCGGATGAAGTAATTGAAACCGCAAAACATTTTTTATACGACTCAATCGCATGCGCCTTCGGAGGATACAAAACAAAAGACGTTAATATTTTAAGGGATATTTACAGCGGAATGGGCGGAGCAAAAGAATCTACCGTTATTGCTTTCGGCGACCGGATTCCCGCAGTGAACGCTACATTAGTTAATTCGTTGATGATTCGCGCGCTCGATTATAACGATATATATTGGAAAGAAGATCCATCGCATCCATCCGATTTGATTCCCTCCGCATTAAGTACTGCGGAGCTTGAAGGTTCCCCGATGGAAGATGTGATAGTTGCAATTGTTTTGGGATATGAATTCGAACAAAGGTTGTGTGAATTTGCAGTCCCGGGAATACGCGAGCGTAAATGGCATCACGCTACATTAACCCAATTCGTATCTCCTATTGTTGCAGGTAAATTACTCGGTTTAACAGTCGATCAAATGGTAAATGCAATTGGAATAAACGGCTCTCACAATCATACAATCGGTTGCCCTACTGCCGGTAAATTAACAATGATGAAAAATACAGTCGACCCGATGGCTGTGCAGTCCGGCGTTTTTGCAGCTTTGATGGCGCAGAAAGGATACACAGGAACCGAAGAGGTTTTTGAGGGGAAAGAGGGATTTATGGATACATTTTTCGGGTGGAATGTAAAGGAAAAGAAAACCGAACCTGTTAAAATGCAAGGACGTGAATCTCTGGGCGAATGGAGTTGGAATGTTGATAAACTAATTGGCGGTCTGGGAGACAGTTATAAAATTATGGAATGCGGAATGAAAGCTTTCCCCACGGAAGCTTTAACACATACACACATTACCGCAGCTCTAAAAGTCGTAACTAAAAATAATATAAACTACGATGAGATTGAAGAGATTAAAATTACAACCATTGCACGCGCAGTAGATATTTTATTCGATCCGCATAAATACCGACCCGAATCACGCGAAACTGCCGACCACTCACTTCCCTACTGTATAGCTGCCGCTGTTGTAGATAAGAAAATTACTACCGCAACTTTTTCCGATGAGAAATTAAAAGATCCGAGAATTTGGGAAGTGATAGATAAAATAAAAGGTGAGGCGTCTGAAGAATTTGATAAAATGTTTCCCGAAAAGCAGCCGTCAAAAGTTACGATTACAACAAAAGACGGAAAAGTCTATTCCGAATATCTCGAATATCCGAAAGGTGATCCAAGGGAACCAATGACAATTGAAGATCTGGATATTAAATTCAGCGGTTTGGCTGAAGGAATTTTAAGTCCCGAACGTCAAAAACAAATTAAGGAAATGATACTTAATTGTGAAGATATGTGCACACGCGATTTTATGAATAAATTGATTTTGTAACCGTGTAATTATAATTATTTATTTAACTATTTTTGAATGGCAAATAATTTTTAACGAATAAAAAATGTTATGGTTAAAACGATAAAAGCAAATGCAGGTAAACAAGGTAAATCAAACCGGTCGGATTGTTATATTGAACTGACAATTCATAAGTCCGGCGGATTGAAAATAGACCTAAAGAGCAAAGTTGAATCTATGTACGGCGGTTCAATTCGTAAATTACTAAAGGATATGTGCCGGTTTTATAAAATCAAAAATGCGGAAATCTATGTTGAAGATTACGGAGCTTTACCAGGCACTTTAATGGCGCGCTTTGAACTTGCTATTGAAAGGACAAAGCCTGAATTGCAAAAAGAATATTTGCCTGAATTTAATAAGAATAATCTTTATAAAACAAAGAAAAACAGATTTAGAAGAAGCAGACTCTATCTGCCTGGCAATACTCCCAAGTTATTTCCGAATGCAGGACTTCACAAACCGGACGGAATTATTCTTGATTTGGAAGACAGCGTTTCCCCTTCGGAAAAAGATGCTGCACAATTATTGGTTAGAAACACTTTGCGAACTATTGATTTTTACGGCGCAGAAAGAATGGTGCGAATTAATCAACTCCCTAAAGGATTGGATGATCTGAAATTTATAGTTCCTCATAATGTTCATGTAATCCTAATTCCAAAGTGTGAATCGGCGGATGATGTTCTGAAAGTTGAAGAAAAAGTACGGGTATTAAAAAAAGAGTCTAATGTAAAAAATGAAATTTACTTTATGCCGATTATTGAAAGCGCAAAGGGAATTATAAATGCGTATGAAATAGCTTCCGCATCAAAAAATAATTGTGCGCTTGCAATTGGATTGGAAGACTATACGGCTGATATTGGCACACAACGTACTAACGAAGGTAAGGAAAGTTTCTTTGCGCGTTCTATGATTGTTAACGCTGCTAAAGCTGCGGGCATTCAACCGATTGATACTGTCTTTTCCGATGTTAACGATATGGAAGGATTACGGGAAAGTGTGCTTGAAGCCAAATCACTTGGATTTGAAGGAAAAGGTTGTATTCATCCAAGACAGATTAAAGTTGTGCATGAGGCGTTCGCTCCAACAAAAGAGGAAATTGAAAAAGCAAGAAAAATTGTCGACGCTTTTAATGAAGCAAAAAAGAAAGGCTTAGGCGTAGTTTCTATCGGTAGTAAAATGATTGATGCGCCTGTAGTTAAAAGAGCGGAGAATGTGTTAAAGTTAGTAAACAAAAATTTGTAGAAGGAAGACTTACCCATTGATAAAATTGATTTATTGTTATATTGTTAAAAACTAAAATATATTTAGAATAAAAAATGGGAAGTTCTATGAAATATTTGAAATTGAATGATATTGAAGCTTATAAAATTTCATTTAGTTTAAGTAATGCGGTTTGGAAAATAATTTTAAAATGGAATCAATTTGAAAAAGATACCATTGGTAAGCAGTTTATACGTTCCGTAGATTCTATATCGGCAAATATAGCGGAAGGATTTGGCAGATATCACAAAAAAGATAAAATCAAATTTTACAGATATAGTTACGGCTCATTATATGAATCACTTGATTGGAATGAAAAAGCCATTAAAAGAAACTTAATAACTGCTGAACAATACAATTACATTTTTAATGAATTAGAGAAACTACCCAAATCTTTACATCATTTAATAAATTTTACAAATACGAAACTAAGAATATGAACTTGGCTATTTATTTTACTAACAACAATAAAACATTACAACAATAAAACAATAGAACATTACAACAATAGAACATTATTACAATAGAACATTACAACAATTTAGCAATAATACAGTCTTTAATATGAAAATGATAAAAAATGCAGCAGGTCGATTAGTTCCCGAAGTCGTAAACGGGAAAAAGCAAATTCCGTATAAGGGAGTCGGGAAATATAAACCGAGCGGTAAAAAACACGGACCTCCGATTCGCAGTTGTGCCGATTATCCTGAAGACGGAAATAAAGTTGTTAAAAATTTAAGGGAAGCATTAAAAAAAGCCGGACTAAAAAACGGGATGACAATTTCTACGCATCATCATTTAAGAAACGGCGACGCACTTACCAATTTACTTTTCGATACAATAAAATCAATGGGAATTAAAAATATCCGTTGGTTTCCCAGTGCTTCTTTCCCCGTTCATGAACATTTAATAAATTATTTGGAAGACGGAACAATTCACCATATTGAAGGAAGTATGAACGGACCTTTGGGTAGATATGCTTCCGAAGGTAAAATGAAAGGCCTTGGTGTTCTTCGTTCGCACGGAGGAAGATGGCAGGCAATTCAAGACGGTGAAGTCCACATCGATATAGCCGTAATTGCTGCGCCAACTGCCGACCCGTTTGGAAACGCTACCGGAGACCGCGGACCTACCGCGTGTGGTTTACTCGGCTTTGCATTAGCAGATTCAATCTATGCCGACAATGTAATAGTTGCCACCGATAACTTGGTTCCCTTCCCTTGTACGCCTTGGCAAATTCAAGGGAATAATGTGGACTATGTAGTGGAAGTTGATTCCCTTGGTGACCCGGGTAAAATAGTGTCCGGAACAACACAAGTTACTAAAAGTCCCGACCGTTTGTTAATAGCGGAGTACATAGCTCAATTTTTTGAAGATGCCGGAATTATGAAAGACGGATTCTCATTCCAAGCCGGCGCCGGCGGAATTAATCTTGCATTTGCTGTTTACCTAAGAGAACGAATGAAGGAAAAAGGCGTTAAAGCCAGATTTATTAGAGGAGGAAGCACAAAATATCTTGTGGAAATGCTCGAAGAAGGTTTAACGGATTACATACTTGACGGACAAACTTTTGACTTGGAAGGCGTTCGTTCAATGCGTGAAAATCCGAACCATATTAATACAAGCCCGTTTACCAGTTATAATTATCATGGTAAAGGTAATTTTGCTTCTTTGGTTGATGCAGCAGTTCTTGGCGCTACGGAAGTGGATATCAATTTTAATGCTAACGTGGTAACGCATTCCGACGGTTATCTTTTGCATGGAATAGGCGGATGGCAGAATGCTCTGTTCGGAAAAACAACTATTTTAGCTATTCCTTCTTTTAGAGATCGTATTCCCGTAATTGTTGATGAAGTTACAACATTGGTCGGACCCGGAGAGTTGATTGATGTAATTGTAACGGAAAGAGGAATTGCAATAAACCCAAGGAGAAAAGATTTAATTAAAGCAACCAAAGGATCAACATTACCAATAAGACCCATCGAAGACATTTATGAAGAAGTTAATTCTATTTGCGGAGGGAAACCGGCAAAACCTAAACTAAACAAGAAAAAAGTAATTGCCGTTATCAAATGGGTTGACGGAACGATAATTGATTCTGTATATCAAGTACGTAAATAAATTCGTATATTGAAGTTTAAATAAATTCATTCTTGTATTTAGAATACTCATGGAAAGTTTAATAAAAAAAACAAAAAGTCTTTCAATTATAACACTGATATTTGCAGTTCTTTCGTTAACTTGGTTATTTTTAGACTATCTGGCGCTTAGAAAAATTTGGGAGCAGAACCCCGATGCTTTTCAATTTGAATGGTTAATGGTTTTGGTTAGCGCAGCTCCGTTTGTAATTTTAATTCTTTTAGTGTTCGCACTGATTTTTTATATTTTCAGAATTAATATGCGATACAAATCCGAAAAGAAAAGAGAGCAAAAACTAATTGCCCAACAAGAAAACGATTCATCCGCAAATATAAAAGCGGAAAATAAATAAATGAAAAAAATTGGATTAGCTCTCGGATCCGGGGGTGCGAGAGGTCTTGCTCATATATTAATTTTAGAAGTTTTCGAGGAATTAGGTATAAAGCCGTCAATAATGTCCGGTTGCAGTATCGGTGCAATTATAGCTTCCGTTTACGCGGCGGGAATTTCGGCAAAAGATATGCGCGAAATTGTTGACGAAGTTGTATTTCAAAAAAACAGCAAATTCTGGGAAATCCACCGTCGATCCGATTTTGTTAAAATGCTCGATTTTATCGATCCGAGTTTGTTAAAACCCGGCGGAATTATAAAAGGCGAAAAATTTATTAATTTCCTCGAACAAACAATTAAAGTTTCAACATTTGAAGAATTGAAAATACCGTTGAAAGTTGTTGCCACAGAATACTGGGAAAAGAAAGAAACAGTGTTCGATAAAGGAAATCTTTTTAACGCTATTCGCGCAAGTTATTCTATTCCCGGTTTGTTCACACCCGTTAAAGTTAATAAACATTTGTATATAGACGGCGGGATGGTAAATCCCCTTCCGTTCGATTTAATTAAAGAAGAATCCGATATTACAATTGCTGTTGATGTTACCGCGCCGCGCACGGAATACGAAGAGGATATTCCCCCGGCTTATGAACTGCTTTTTTCCACTTATCAAATTATGCAAACGTCTTTAATTCGTGAAAAATTAAAACACACCAAACCGGATATATTAATACGGACAAATATCAAAGGGATTAGAGTTCACGAATTTATGAAAGCCGAGTTAATTTATAAGCAAGCCGAACCGTGCAAAGATAAATTGAAGAGAAGATTAGACAGAATATTAACCAAAGCCGACGATACTCAAAATTAAAATTTATTGTTCCTCAAATTTATATCCGAATGATAATACAAAATCCGTATCAAGCGGAACTTTTTCACTTCTTTTTGCGTAACCGCCAAATACTCCTATTCCGTTTTTGATATTACTTACAAGCGGTTCATAAATTTTTACGGAATAGCTGTTTTCGAATGACTGTATTGACGCAGCGTATTGAGCAAGATGTTTTTCCATTATAATAACTTCGAAAGTTAAATTCTGAATTGTATAAAATGATTTATTTGAATCTCCTTTGGATATTTCTCTGAATGCGGTTTCTATATTCTTTTGAAAATAGAGAATACTTTGACCCGGTATTATATGAGGATAAATAGGTATTTCTTTTTTACCAGCCTCAATATATTCTAACGGTATTTCGTAAGTTCTAAATTCTTCTCCCTTGTTGGTTCTTACTTTGTAATTAATTGTAAGTCTTGGTAAAAAATATAAATTCTTACTTGCTTTGCGTAAAGTCCAACTGATAAATAAAATTCTCGGATCAATTACCGGCGGAACAATTAAACCCGATTGATCAAGTAAAAACGATTTAAATTCAGGCAGCGTTATCGACGAACTTACTTGCTGCCCGTTACTCAGTTTAGCTTCTATTTTTATTTTAGAGCCCAATTCCGGTTTGAAATTACGGGCGACATATAAATCGATCTTTTTATTGCCGTTTATAACGGAAGTATCTATAAGATTTTCGGATTGATTATTGCTTGTTAATCTTACCTCGGCATCTTTTATATAATTATTACCGGGATTATCTTTATCGTTAAAACTTTTTTGTAACATTGCAAATTGCACGCTACTGTCTGCATTTATAACGCAATACAAAACAGGTTTTTGCTTAAACGGAGCCTTGTAAACTATATTTTCGTCGCAAGAAACGAAAATAAAAAGTATTATTACCGGTATGATAATTTTTTTAATCATAATTCAACCTTAACTACAAAAGTCGGTAAAAACGGCAGCATATTAACTCTTTGTCCTGTGTTTCTGTCGAAATAGAAAATGTTTGCTCTGTTATAAACGTTAATTATACTAAAGTTCAGATATACTTTAGCGAATGCAAAATCAAATTTTTTAGAAACGTTTAAGTCCAACCTATGATAAGCCGGTAACCTGGAAGCATTTCTTTTTCCCAAAAGAGGTGTGATAACTTGCGAACCGAATAGTGAAAATTTATTCTGTTGGCCGTTAAAATGTAATTTATCGTAAAAGCCTGTTAACAAGGTAAACGGAACGCCGGAATAGTAAACCCAAGTAACGCTCGCTTTCCAACCCTTATAAATATTAAAGTCGAATATTGTTTTTAGCGAATTACGGATATCGTATCGCGGAATATAAGTTAAGTTATCCACTTTTTTGTTTACGTAACCGTGAGAATAAGAAGCTGAAAAATTGAAAAACGAAAACCGGTATCTGAATAAAACGTCTATTCCATAAGCTTTACTGCTGCCCGTAACAAAATCTTTATCGGTTAAAAATATTTTTTTATCATTCAACACAGGTAAATTATCTGAAGTTTTATAGTAGCCTTCAACGCTAAGAGATAAATTCGAATTCGGGTTCCATTCAAATCCGCTTACGTAATGATTGGATTTAGCTGGATTAAGATACGGCGGAGTAACAATCCATGGTTCAAAATAAGTAATTACGACATCTTCATCTGTAAATGTGGTTATCTCTTGCTGATAAATTCCCCAAGCGGCTTTTAAGGATAAATTATTTGAGAAATTATATGATAAACTTGCGCGTGGTTCCAAATATCTGTTCTCTCCGCTTTGCGAAAGTCCAACCAAATTTAATCTGGAACCGAATTCTAATGAAAGGTCCTTAAAGCGTAAAAGTCTGTAATTAGCATAAAGACTTAAATTTACATTAACTCTGTCTTCCCGCTGTCCAACATTTGCAGTCTGACCAAACGAATTTTGTAGAAATAAATCCGTGGAAACTTCTTTAATCTTAATACCAACGCCCAATTGATCTTTGCTTGCATAGACGTATGAAATATCTATTTTACCGGTATAATCTTTTACGTTGTTTTTAACAGGACGTTCACCGCTTGAATTTGGAATAAACTCGCCTTCGAAATTGCTGTATGAAAAATTTATTTTATAAAATAACGGTTTATCCACAAACTGGAACCAACTTATACCCAAAATATTATTCGACCATTTTGCATCGGCCAACAACGGGTTATTATTGATAATTTGATCTCCGCTAAAAAATCCTTCTATACTGAATTTACCATTTTCGGCAAGTTTCGGATTTTCATAATTGGCTTTGAAAAACAAATCGTAAAATTTTATAGGGATGTTATCTTCATCGAGAAAATTGTTTAATATTTTATTGGAATAGCTTTTACGACCGGAAATTATAAACGAACCACCACCGTAAGGTCCTTGCAGGGAACTTTTAACCGACATTAAACTACTGTTAAAAGATGCTTTGTACTTATTTCTATTTCCGTCTTTTGTAATTAATTTAATAACCGACGAAAGTCTGCCTGAATATTTTGTACCGAAACCGCCTAAATGTAATTCCAGATTTTTTATTACCTCGGGATCTATAGAACCAAACAATCCCAATGCATGAAACGGATTGTATACGGGTATATCATCTAAAAGAAATAAATTTTCGTTATTCGCGCCGCCGCGTACATTAAAACTTGTAGTAACATCGTTAGTAGTTTGAATTCCCGGTAAATATTTTAACGATCTGAAAACATCGCCTTCTACTCCTTTTGGCAATGAGTTGATTTGTTTCATTGATATCTTTTGCAAACCTATACTCGTAACATTTTCCCCGGGTCTTCTTCCGGTTTTTTCCACAGTTTTCAATTCAATTTCCGTAGGACTTAAATAAACCTTAATATCCGTAATAGAATTACGCAAGACATTGAATGTAACATTCTTTTTTTTATAACCAATATATGAAACCACAGCAGTGTAATTATTATTTACCGGAATTGACCGTATTATAAAATATCCCCTTGAATCCGATGAAGCTCCAATTCCTAAATTCTCAATATATATATTAGCATAAGCAAGTGCTTCGCCCGATAAAGAGTCAGCAACAATTCCTCTTAAAGTTCCCGTACTTTGGGCGCTTAATACGTTGCACAATAAATAAAAAATTAGAAGCGTACTAATCCAAAATTTTATATTAAATCTTGATTTTATCCTCATAAAGCTCATAGGAAATTGCGTTGTTTTGATTTAGTTATAATTCTAACCAAATTTGGTTACCATTTCAAGAGAATAATTAAGTACTTATACACAATAAAAAAATGATTCCGGGAAATAATCATATTTCAACTTACTATAAAAATCTTTATATTTTCATTTCAATTTTAGTTCTGTTCTTATTTTATTGAAAAATATATTAAAGTTATGGTTTAACCGGTACTTTTTTAATTTGCTCATTGGAGAGGTGGGAGAGTGGCTTAATCCAGCAGTTTGCTAAACTGCCGTACCTGTAACGGGTACCGCGGGTTCGAATCCCGCCCTCTCCGCTCCGTATTTACATTCCATTAATATCAACTCAATAACTCAATCCATTTTTTGTTTTGGAACTTTCATAAATAATATTCAAAATTATTAATTTCCTATTTAAACAAATAGCCAGCTAATACTTCACAAAACTTATGTCTTGGTAATTTTATAACGTAAATAATTATTTTAAAGTTTAATTTCCGTATTTTAGTTTATTTTTTGCAATTATTCGATTTAATAAATTAGCTTGATTTTATTGAACTATAGACTACTTCTAATCTGTTTTTAATGAAGAAATTAAAAATTCCGATTGAAATTTTTTATTTTAGATTTACATATTGGATATTGACTCTTTAATTTGAATTTCTTAATATTACATATGGCAATTGAAAAACACATAAAATCATTTTTACTTTATCCTCAGACAACTCTGCAAAAAACACTTTTGCCAATTATTTCTATCACTTGGCTAATTAAGATTATTACCTATTAATCTTTAGCCGACTTAATTCAATTAATTCACAAAGGGCTATTATTTTAACAATGTTAGTAAAAAAAATACATAATCGTACCAAATATCTTATTTTAATTCTAAACTCATAAAAGGAGGTAAAGGCCTATGAGACATGTCCTAACAACAATGCTATTATTAATCTTTAGCATGTCTGTAACATTTGCACAACAATTGGAATTAGTCGGTAGGGTTTACGATAAAGAAACTAATGAAAATTTAGTAGGTGCAAATATAGTAGTTAAAGGGACGAATCTGGGGACCGTCACCGATTTAGACGGTAAATTTCATATCGTTCTACCGAATGCCAAATCGGCTACAATTGTAGTTAGTTATATCGGTTACAAAACTATTACTAAATACATAGAAGGTAATAGATATAATCTTTCTTTTGGAATGGAACCTGATATACTAAAAACTTCGGAAGTAGTTGTTTCCGGTTTAGCATCTTCCATTAAAAAAGAAAACGCTGCAAATGCCGTTGCCGTAGTTACGGGAAAAGAACTAACGACAGTGCCAACACAAACACTCGATCAGCAGCTTGCGGGTAAGTTTGCAGGGGTAAGCGTTAATCAAAATTCAGGCGCTCCGGGCGGCGGTATGTCGGTTAATTTACGAGGCGTTACAACAATTAACGCTGAAAACCAACCGCTTTACATTTTGGATGGCGTAATTTTAGATAATACTGCTACGCAATCCGGCGTAAACGCAGTTACATTGGCTACCGGCGGCGGTAATTCTAATTTTCAAGATAACCCAGTAAACAGAATTGCCGATTTGGTCCCTGACGATATAGAATCTATTAACGTGTTAAAAGGGTCCAGTGCTGCGGCAATTTACGGTGCAAAAGCATCTAACGGTGTTGTAATTATCACTACAAAACACGGAACCGGTGGAAAACCTACTTTTAATTTTCATCAAGAATTCGGCTTTAACGAATTAATTAAAAAATTAGGGAGCCGTAAATTTACAGCTAAAACCGCACTCGATGCCTTCGGTCAAAGAGGATTAGAAGAATTTAATAAAGGTAAAACATACGATCACGAAGAAGAATTATACGGTGAAAAAGGTTTCGTAAATCAATCTTCCATCGGATTGGGCGGAGGTAATCAAACTTCTTCATATTACTTCTCGGCTTATCACAGAAACGACCAAGGTATTATAAAGAATACCGGTTATGAAAAACAATCTCTCAGACTCAATTTAACTCACAAATTTTCGGATGCAATTGATGTTAAGGTTTATGCAAACTATATCCGTTCATCTGCCGATAGAGGATTAACAAACAACGACAACAGCGGAACTACTTTTGGTATTTCGTTAGCATCTACGCCAAGCTTTTTTAACCTTTTACCAACGAACGGGGTTTACCCCGAAAATCCTTTCAGCGCTTCAAACGCTATTCAAACACGGGATTTAATGACAAATAATGAGTTGGTAAACAGAACCATCGTTTCGGGTTCCGTAAATTTTAATCTTGTTAAAACCGAAAATCAATTATTGGATTTTCTAATAACCGGCGGCATAGACCAATATTCCCAAACAAATAAAGCAGTTTTTCCAAGAGATTTACAATTTGAAAAAAACAGCAGTCAACCCGGTACTTCTATTCTTGGAGAAACGACTTCCGAGAATAACAATCTTTATTTTAATTTGATTCACAACTTTTTTGCCTCTTCCGATTTAAATTTCAGAACGGCAGCCGGGGTTCAAATTGAAAACAAAAATCTAAATTCTACATCCTCAGTTGCCGAAGACTTGATTGTCGGTCAAGAAAATATTGACCAGGGAGCCAGCGTTACGGTAACTCAAAACAGAATAATTCAAAGGGATAGAGGATTTTTCATTCAAGAGGAAATAAATTATTTAGATACTTACTTCTTAACCGGTGGTGTCCGGGGCGACAAAAGCAGTTCAAACGGTAATGTTGATAAATATTTCTTATTCCCGAAAGCCTCGGCAGCAGTTAGAGTTTCCAAATTTAATTTTTGGTCGGGACTAAAAAACTTCTTACCCGAATTTAAATTGCGTGCTGCATTCGGAAGAACAGGAAATTCGCCGATTCCAGGAGCAAAATACAGCTCATTCGTTCCGGCAAATATAAGCGGTAACGGAGGTTTGATTGTTGCAACACGAAGAGGTAATCCTAATATTGAGCCTGAAAAAACCACAGAAGTGGAAGTTGGTTTTGATGCTACTATACTCGATAAAGGTACTTTTGAATTTTCATACTACAATAGAGATATCTCTGATTTAATTCTGTTCAGAGACCTTCCCCCTTCTACCGGTTTTAACCAGGAAGTAATAAACGGCGGTAAAATGAATACTTACGGATTTGAAGCTTCTCTAAGTTGGAATTTCTTTTCCGGTTCGGATTTTAATTGGAATTCAAGGGTTAATTATTATTCAACCCGTTCTACAATAACTCAATTGGATGTGCCTGCATTCAATACATTAGGTTTTGCTGATGTTTTAGGCAGGTTCAGAATTGAAGAAGGAAAATCCGCAACACAAATTGTTGGTTTGGAAAACGGCGTTCTAAAACAATTAGGTGATGAAACTCCCGATTTTGAAATGTCGTTTATCAATAATTTCAAATGGAAAAATTTTGATTTAAGCTTCTTAGTACATTGGAAACAAGGTGGAGATGTAATAAATCTTACTAAACTTCTGACTGATCTTTTAGGTACTACACCCGACTTGGATACACCTGAAGGAAAAGCGCGCCTTGCTGCTTTTGGCAAAACAACTCATCAATTAATAGAAGACGGAACATACGTAAAATTAAGGGAACTAAGCTTGGGATATACATTCCCAAAAGAAACCGTACAAAGTATATTCGGCGGATTATTCAGTAGATTTAGAATTGGCGTATCGGGGCATAACCTTGTGGCAATTACGGATTACTCAAGTTATGATCCTGAAGTAAGTAACTTCGGAAACAGAGCAATCGGTCATTCAATCGAAGTTACTCCGTTCCCTTCTTCAAGAAGTTATTATTTTGACATCAGTTTAGGATTTTAAATAGGAGAAAAAGAATATGAAATTTAACTATAAAATAATAAATATTAAATTACTCTTGGTAGTTTCTGCTCTGCTCTTATTTTTTGCCGGGTGTCAAAAACTTGATTTTGTTGACCCGAACGGACCAAGTTTAGAGCAAACTACTACTCAATCGTTAGTCACCGGAATAGAAGCCGGAATGAGAATAGACTACGAATTTTATTTGCGCGATGTTGCCGTAATTGGCAGAGAAGCTTATTATTTGGAACCGTCGGATCCGAGATATACCGGAACGTTAATGGGCAAAGACGGAACCAATTTAGACCCTTCGGGATTTTTACTTGTTAGGTCTTGGGGATCAAGATACAGAGTAATAAGAAATTGCAATACATTAATTTCCAGAGGTGACGATGGAGCTAAAGGATTTGCAAAAACTATTATTGCTCATCAATTATTGATGAATTTAAATATGACTTACGACAACGGTATTAAGATTGACGTTGCCGGTGAAACACCCGGTCCTTTTGTTGGTCGCGTTGAAGCCTTAAATTTTATTAGTAAAATGTTGGATGAAGCAAAAACCGATCTTCAAAATGCAGGAAGCAGTTTTAGCTTTAAATTATCCAACGGATTTGCCGATTTTAATACTCCTGCGGAATTTTTAAAATTTAACAGGGGATTAAAAGCCCGTGTTGCAATTTATCAGAAAAAATATGACGACGCATTAACCGCACTAAGCGAGTCTTTTGTTGACCAAGGTGCTTCGTTAAAGAAAGGAGTATATTTGGATTACGGCACCGGCGTGGGCGATCAACTTAACCCAATTTATGAAGTGCCTAATGCAACAAATATAAAGTTGTTTACTCATCCTTCTTTTGTTGCGGATGCCGAACCAGGCGATACGAGAGTTACTTCTAAAGTTTTTGTCCGCTCCGAACCAACTACTTTAGACGGCTTGACAAGCAACCTCGGTCAAACAGTCTCTTCCAGCAGTGTTGATCCTTTCCCGTTGATGCGTAATGAAGAACTAATTCTTTTACGTGCGGAAGCCAATATCGGTAAGGGTAATTATGGTGCTGCGGAACCGGATATCAATTTTATTCGTCAATCAGCCGGACTTTCATCCGTAACTTTAGATGCAAATAATGCTTTGGATGAATTGCTTAAACAAAAACGATATTCCTTATTCTTGGAAGGTTTTAGATGGATTGATTTGAGACTTTATGATAAATTGGATACTTTACCGTTAGACAGACCCGGCGATGTTGTTCACAAACAAATGCCGCGTCCATCAACAGAAAACTAAATTAGAAATGAGTGCAAACCTGTTACTTGGTTTGCACTCGTTTTTTTCTTAACAAATCCAATAACTTTTTCACTTCCAATCATCCTTTCATTTTAATTTGTAAATTTGTTGTAATTCTATTTCAATTTAAGAACATTTTTGGGAGATACCGTTAATTATGAATTGGAACCTTAAAAATAAAAAAGCCTTGGTTACCGGCGGGACGAAAGGAATCGGTTTGGCGATTGCAGAAGAATTTCTTCGTTTAGGCGCATCGGTATTTATTGTTGCAAGATCTCAACAAGAGGTTAACCGGTTTGTGGATGAATGGCATAATAATAATTTTGATGCCCGCGGTATAGCTGCTGATGTTTCCATTAAAGAGGATCGTGTTAAAGTATTTAATTTAATTAAAAAGGAGTGGGATAATCTGGATATTTTGGTAAATAATGTGGGGACAAATATCAGAAAAAAAACCATTGATTACACTCAGGATGAATATGAAAAATTATTTGAAACCAATTTGCATTCCACGGTTGACTTCTGCAAACTGTTTTATCCGTTACTCAAACGGAATGAAAAATCTTCTATAATAAATATCTCATCAGTAGCCGGAGGAACACATTTGCGAACCGGTTCTGTGTACGGCATGACCAAAGCCGCCATAATTCAATTAACAAGAAATCTGTCGGTTGAGTGGGCACCAGATGGAATTCGCGTTAACGCCGTAGCGCCTTGGTACATACAGACACCGCTTGTAGAAAACTTATTTAAGGATGAAAAATATTTATCCGAAGTATTGAACAGAACACCTATGAAACGGATAGGTAATCCGGAAGAAGTTGCTGCCGCTGTTGCATTTTTCGCAATGGACGTCTCTTCATATATTACCGGTCAATGCTTATATGTTGACGGCGGATTTATGGTAAACGGATTTTAAATTTTCCATACCACTAAATATGATAGTGGAATTTCAACTTAATATCTCATATACGAACCGGCTGAATTTATTAACTTTGCCATTTCCTTTAAATTAAGCGGAGTTGTATAAACCGGCATTTTTTCCTTACCCTTTACTTTTTTCTCAACACTTGTAAGCACATTCCAAGTTCCGTTTACATAAATTTTTGCGCCTAATTTTTTCATATAAGAAAGAAAATTTCCAAAAGTTTTAAGTTTCATAATTTCAGGGTCTTTAAATTCTTCATAAATTAATTTTTTTAGATCGGCGGGAATTACATACCGGTCGTAATCGTTTTTGTTGTCTTTCCCGGAAATTTTCAAATTCCATGCTGCTTCCGAATCGAATAACATTTCTACTTTGTTTCCCATTTTTAAATTCGTATAAGCCATATCGAAAGCCACGCACGGCGGTCCGTCGTCTTTTTTAATATTTGCTACAAAATGAACCAGAACCGTTTTGTTTTTTGCCCAAACGTTTGTGCTAATTCCCATAAACATAATAAAGAGCAATAATGTTGCAACTACATATTTAATTTTAATATTTTGCATTTTAATTTCCTTAATATTATGAAAATTTCAATTCGACTAAACTGCGCAGCAAGATAATTTATTAACATCTTTATCAAAAGTGATTGCGGCCAGCTTTACACCTTCGGATAATGTTAAATACGGATGAAACATATTTTTTAATTCGTTAATCGTTACTCCGTATTTAATTGCCAAAGCTAATTCCATCAATAATTCGGAACCTTCGGAAGCCAATATTCTTGCGCCTATTAACTTATCGTTTTCCTTATTTCTGATAAGTTTTATAAATCCTTTCGTATTCCTTGCAGCCAGCGCCCGGGGAACATCTTTTAATTCAATTTTGGAAACGTCATAATCTATTCCGGCTTCAGAAGCATGATTTTCGTCCAGCCCAACTCCGGCTAATTGGGGATCCGTAAAAATCACCCAAGGCAATACGGAATAATCTTTTTCTACCGGAACGGAACCAAAAGCATTTTCCACGGCAAGCGCGCCGGCGTAAGCCGCAGTATAAACAAACAAATACTCGCCCGTTACATCACCGGCGGAAAATATATTCGGAACGGTTGTCCGGTTATATTTGTCGGTATTTATAAACCCGTTTCCGTGTAATTCTATACCAAGTTTTTCCAATCCCATATTTTTCGTATTCCCCTGCCTTCCGGTTGCAACTAACAAATGAGTTCCTTCAATTATTTCCTCATTTCCGTTTACCGAAATGTTTAAACTTACAATACCGTTAAGTTTCGAGACGGAATTCACCTTTACTCCGGTTTTTATATCAACTCCTTCGTCTTTCAAATAACCGGCAAGGGTTCCGGAAACATCCGGCATTTCAGTTGGAATTATTCTTTTGGATCTTTGAAGAACAGTAACTTTTGATCCGAGGCGGGCAAACATTTGAGCATTTTCAAGAGCAATATATCTACCCCCTAAAATAATTAAATGCTCCGGGAGTTCTTCTAATTCATATAAAATATCATTTGTATAATATCCGGTTTCCTTCAATCCCGGAATTTCAGGAATATAAGTCGAAGAACCGGTTGCAATAAGAATTACCGGTGCAGTTTTTCTTTCACCGTTTACTTCAACGGTATTTTTATCAATTAACTTACCCCGGCCTTTAAGAATTGAAACAGCAGGGTCGTCGCTAATTACGTCAATATATTTTTTCTGTCTCAATCCTTCAACCAATTCCCTTTTTTGACTCACAATTTCTTTAAAATTTATTTTATTATCACCGGGAATTATACCTGAAAAATTCGGATGGTTAGCATTATGAAAAGCCTCTGCTGCTCTTATTAATGTTTTTGAAGGTACGCAGCCAACATTAACGCAAGTACCGCCAATCGGCAGTCCTTCGTTAATCATCAAAGTTTTCTTTTCTAATTCACTTGCCTTAATTGCAGCGGCAAAAGCCGCCGATCCCCCGCCGATGATAATCAAATCATAATCAAAATTACTATTAGAGGAAATTGCAGCGCTGTTTTTTTTTTCATAAGAATTTTTTCCGTTGTCGTTATTTTCCACTGTTTCATTTACAACTTTATAATGACCGGTTGAGTTAATCAGTTCTGCAATTTCATCTTTCGAAAGTAATTCACTGTCAAATTCAAATTCCCCGTATGCATTTTGGTAGCTGACAAACTTTTTAACCACGCCTTCTTTGCCCTCGAATTTTTTTACTATTGATTTTGCGCAACCTTCACAGGTCATTCCCGAAATTTTAAATTTAACCGTTTCTAATTTCATTTTATATCCCGTTTTTACTTTACTTCAAAACTTTTAACTTTATAACCTACTTTTTCTTCTATAGCTTTTGATAATTCTTCCGGAGATACTTTAGATTTATCAAATTTTACCTTGGCTACACCTGTTTTATATGATGAGGAAGCGGCAATAACTCCATTTTCCGATTTAAGCGCATAGTCAACAGAATTTTCACAGCTAGTGCACGTCATGCCTTTAATTTGCAAAGTTGCTTCCGCAATATTGGAATTGGAAGAAGAAATAATATTAGAAGTTTTTGGGAAAAAGAATCCCGAATATGAAGGGAACGCAAATAAAAGAGCGCTGATTATTGTAACCGTCCAAAGAAATTTTTTAGAATTTAGAAAGCTCTTTTTTTCTTCTTCGTCGCATTCACATTCTATCTCTTCATTTGTTTTAGGTTTGTATGCCTTATAAAACGCGTAACCTAACAGAACAGCGGTAAACAGCATTAAGTAAGGACGTAACGGCTCAAGCCAAGTAAATGTTGAAGCTATTCCTCCAATACCTCCAAGAATTGCCAGAACCGGCGTAATACAACAGAGCGAAGCTGCAAATGCGGCAATTAAACCGGCTCCGATCCATTTATTCTCTTTATTACTTTTCATCTTTCTTTCCCTTTTTCTTTGTATTTAAAGCAACTTTTTTTCAGTAATTTGATAAGGTAAATTGCTAAACTCACTTTTTATTGATTTAGGATTAGTTTTAGCAGGATCGTAAATAACCGTAGCTTCTTTTTCTTTTAGATTTACATCTATTTTTGTCATACCATCTATCTTTTTTAATACATTCTTAACAGTATTTACGCAGCCTTGGCATGACATTCCTTTTACTAAAAATGTTGTTTTAACCAGCTTTTGATTGTTCTTATTATTCTTTGCGGACTGGGCGTTTACAGAGGTTAAAATCAATAAGAACATAAAACCCGCATAATATATAATCTTTTTCATATCTTACTCCTTTTTATATTACTTCAATTGTTTCCAAAATCGGACATTCATCCTTTGTTATCTCTTCATTGACGCACTGATGGACCAGTTTTTCCAGAACATCCCGGATTTTTTTTAAATCGTTAATTTTTTGCTCTACGTTTTTAATTTTCTTTTCCGCCAAGCGTTTTACGTCTCCGCATGTATTTTTCGATTCTACTTTAATATTTAACAATTCGGCGGTTTCTTTTAACGTAAAACCAAGCTCTTTTGCCCTTCTGATAAATAGTAATCTTTTAAGATCATTTCCGGAATAAATTCTATAACCGGATTCGGTTCTTTTCGGTTTAGGCATTAGTCCAATATTTTCGTAATATCGAATAGTTTCAATATTTATACCGGCTTCTTTTGCAAGTTTACCGACTGTTATTTCATTCATAATTTTTACCTGATTTCTTATTTACAAATATAAGCACTGTAGTATACTACGGAGTCAAGTAATTTACAAATTTAATTTTTTATTAAACAATCCGTACTATGATGCGGGGTTCCATTAATTAAACAACGCACGGTAAATATTGCACGGAAAGAAAGTTTTTATAGTAAAATGACACATTTGCGTCATTGATTTATGAATGCAGCTTCATTAAAATTTAATTAATAATTTCATTCTATAAGGAGTTTATAGATGAGCGCTAAATTAATTGATGAGAAAGTTAAAAAATTACTTCTCATAGCTTTTATCCTTACTTCAATTTTATTTAT
>JALSTI010000052.1 GCA_026983795.1 Melioribacteraceae bacterium | reverse complement strand
AAATCGTTTCTCGTTTCGCGCGGTAACGATTTTGAAACAATTAACAAAGTTATTCATACTTTATTTCCCGATAAAACCAAGTGAATTATAATGGAAAAATTTAACGGAGTAGATTATTATAACTTGGATGGCTTGCTTTCCGATGAAGAAAAAATGATAAGAAATTCAATCCGGGAGTTTGTTGATGACCAAGTTATTCCGGTTATAGAAGAATATTATACAAAAGGCAAGTTCCCAGAATTTCTTATTCCGGAATTAGCCAAATTGGGAGCGTTAGGAATTACGCTTCCGGTTCAGTACGGCTGCGGAGGTATGAATAACATTATCTATGGTTTGGTGATGCAGGAATTGGAACGGGGCGATTCAGGTTTAAGAAGTTTTGTTTCGGTACAAAACAGCCTTGTTATGTATCCTATTTTCACTTTCGGAAGCGAAAAACAAAAAGAATTTTGGCTGCCTAAAATGGCTTCCGCCGAAAAGATCGGTTGTTTCGGACTTACCGAACCGGACTATGGCTCCAATCCGGCCGGTATGGTTACTAAAGCCGAAAAAGTTGACGGTGGTTATTTGCTGAACGGAGCTAAAATGTGGATTACAAACGGGTCCATTGCAGATGTTGCCGTTGTTTGGGCTAAGCTTGACGGTATCGTAAGAGGATTTTTGGTCGAGAAAGATTTTGAAGGGTTTTCTGCGCCGGAAATGAAAGGAAAACATTCTTTACGCGCTTCCATTACTTCGGAATTGATTTTTCAGGATGTCTTTATTCCCGAAGAAAATATTTTACCCGGCAGTAAAGGCTTAAAATCTCCGTTGATGTGTCTTAACCAAGCAAGATATAGTATAGCTTGGGGAGTTGTAGGTTCTATGATGGCTGTCTACGATACTGCATTGAAATATGCGAAATCAAGGATTCAATTCAGTCGACCCATAGCCGGATATCAACTTACACAAGATAAATTAGTTTATATGCTTACGGAAATCACCAAATCGCAATTGCTTAATTATCACTTGGGCAAATTAAAAGACAAAGGCGAAGCCAAACATACGCAGATATCCCTTGCTAAAAGAAATAATGTTGAAAAGGCTCTTAAAATAGCCAGAATTGCCCGGGAAATTCTTGGAGCTAACGGAATACTTAATGAGTATCCTGTAATGAGGCATGCCGCTAATTTGGAATCGGTAAAAACTTACGAAGGAACTCACGAAATGCATACTCTTATTATAGGTGAAGATATAACCGGAATTTCTGCGTTTGAGTGAAATCCTGAATAAAAGTATTAAAATTAACCGGGTAGATTAGTATTTTATACAATTTAAATACATTAAACATTTTACTAACTTTTTGTACTTCTATTTAATATTTGGAGACAAAGAATGGAAATCGATAAAATAGCATACGAAGCTTTAACTTTTGATGACATATTATTGGTGCCTGCAAAATCAAAGGTTTTACCTAGAGAAACCGACTTAACAACAAAACTAACACGCAATATTAAATTAAATATCCCATTTATTTCCGCCGCTATGGATACGGTAACCGAATCCAGAATGGCAATTGCCATGGCCGCACAAGGCGGTATTGGAATTATTCATAAAAATATGAGTGTTGAAAAACAAGCCGATGAAATCGATAAGGTTAAACGTTCGGAAAGCGGAATGATTACCGATCCGATAACCCTTTCAAAAGACAAACTTGTAAAAGATGCTTTGGAAATTATGTCTAAATACCGGATTTCCGGAATTCCTATTGTCGATAATAATTATAAACTAATTGGAATATTAACTAATCGCGATTTGAGATTCGAACCGAACTTGCATCTACCCATTAACAAAGTTATGACAAAAACCAATCTTGTTACCGTTCCTGTTGGAACTACATTGGAGCAAGCTAAATCGATTTTACAAAAACATAGAATTGAAAAATTACCGGTGGTTGATTCTAAAGGAATTTTGAAAGGTTTGATTACATATAAAGATATTTCTAAAAAGTTAAAATTTCCGAATGCGTGTAAAGATGATTTGGGAAGATTACGTGTAGGCGCCGCCGTAGGCGTTACTCATAATACTATGGAAAGGGTGGAAGCATTGGTAAGCGCAAGTGTTGATGTTATTGTGGTAGATACCGCCCACGGTCATTCCGCCGGAGTATTAAAAACAATTAGAAAAATTAGAAATACTTTTAAGGATATTCAATTAATTGCCGGAAATATTGTTACAAAAGAAGCTGCTATAGAATTGGCGGACTTAGGCGTTGATGCAGTTAAAGTTGGAATTGGCGCAGGTTCCATTTGCACCACACGGGTAATTGCCGGAGTTGGCGTACCGCAAATCAGTGCGGTTATGGAAGTATCCAAAGCTCTGAGAAAAAGAAAAATTCCCGTAATTGCCGACGGTGGCGTAAAACAAACGGGAGATGCTGCCAAAGCATTGGCTGCCGGCGCCGATTCGGTTATGATTGGCGGAATGTTTGCAGGCGTTGAAGAAACACCCGGCGAAAAAGTTCTTTACGAAGGAAGAAGTTTTAAAGTTTATAGGGGAATGGGATCATTGGGAGCTATGAAAGAGGGCAGTAAGGACAGATATTTTCAAGATGCGGAAGATGATATTAAAAAACTTGTGCCCGAAGGCGTGGAAGGTCGCGTTCCGTATAAAGGTCCTCTATCCGATACGCTCTATCAGTTTATAGGCGGATTACGTTCATCAATGGGATATTGCGGAGCTAAAAATATTGCCGAATTCAAAAAGAATACCAAATTTGTAAAAATATCTACATCGGGATTAATAGAAAGCCATCCGCACGATGTAATAATTACAAAAGAATCGCCTAATTATCAATCTAAATTCAGCTGATAACTTGAATACGGGATACTCTGATGTTTAATGCTCTAATTTTAGCATACTATTATCCGCCTATGGGATTAAGCGGTGTTCAACGAACATTAAAATTTACAAAGTATATGCCAAAATTTAATTGGCAACCGACCGTAATTACTACCGGAAAAACCGCTTACTATGCTCACGATTTTGAACTTCTTAAAGAAGCTGAAAAAGCCGGCGTTATTATTAAACGAACCGAATCTTTCGATCCCAATTCCTTGTTAAAAAAAATGGGTACCGTTAAAATGCCCAACGAAAAATTACGAAAGTTGATGAGTAATGCAAGTAAAACTCTTTTCATTCCGGATAATAAAAAATTTTGGTCAAATAAAGCTTACAGATTCGCTTCCTCAATTTTGAAAAGTCAACAATTCGATGTTCTGTTTGTTTCAATTCCTCCGTTTTCTTCTTTTACCGCCGCAGCTAAACTTAAAAAAAGATTCCAAATTCCTTTAATAGTTGATTATAGAGACTCTTGGCACGGCAATCAATTTGCTTTTAATCCTACGCCGTATCATTCTTATAAACACAAACGACTTGAAGACAGCGCACTTAGAGCGGCAGATAAAATAATTGTTGTAAACAGAATGATTAAGGAAAATCTTCTTAAAACGTTTCAATTCCTGACCTTCGATGATGTTGTTATAATACCTCACGGGTTTGATGCCGAAGATTTTGAGAATGTAGCGCCTATTAAAGAACATACAAATAAAATGAAAGTACTTTACTCGGGAATATTTTACGAAAACGTTACTCCCAAATTCTTATTAAGAGCTTTTAAGATTTTAACTAAAGAAAGACCTGATATTGCGGCAAATATCGAATTGCAATTTGTAGGGCATTTGAGAAAAGAAAACATTAAATTTATTAAAAGGTTGGGACTCGAAGGTTTTGTAAAAAATTTCGGTTATTTGAATCATAAGGAAACAGTCAGAAAGATTGTATCTGCAGATGTTTTATGGGTTATGCTCGGTAAAAAAAATATGAGAAACGTCTCGGCCGGTAAGTTTTTCGAATATATTGGAAGCCGGAAACCTATTCTGGCAACGGTTCCGGAAGGAGCTACAAAATCTGCCGCGGAAAAGTACGGAGCTTCGTATTTGGCAAAACCTGAGGATATTAATTCAATTAAAAAAACTATTATTAAACTACACGATGATTTTATTGCAAATAAACTTCCTAAACCCGATGAGGATTTTATTCAACAACACAATAGAGAAAATCTAACCCAACAATTAACAAAGATTTTTCAATTTTATTTGAGAACCGATTTATGAACGTATTAATCATTGGCTCCGGCGGGCGGGAGCATGCTCTTGCCAAAAAAATTGCGGAAAGCAGCAGACTAAAAAATTTGTTTATAATTCCCGGCAATCCCGGAACCGCTCAAATTGGAAAAAATATCAATATAAATACTAAGGATTTTCCCGGAATCTTGAATTTTTGCAATTCGAATAACATTAACCTTGTTGTTATTGGACCGGAACAACCTTTAGCAGACGGATTAGCTGATTATTTAAGAAATAATAATATTTCAG
>JALSTI010000051.1 GCA_026983795.1 Melioribacteraceae bacterium | reverse complement strand
AAAATGAATCAAAATAGTAGAATTAATTCCGATGTAAAAAGAAAACGCGGTGAAATTACCATTGAGGATGTTTTCAATATTATAAAAAGAAGAAAAAACATCCTGATTATCACAATTATTTTAGCGCTCTTTATCGCTTTTCTTTACAACATAATTAAAAAACCGGTTTATGAAGCTTCCGTTTTACTTAAAAAGGAAATTTTAGGTCCCAAAAATGTATCCAACCAAATGCGCGACCTTGTATTCCTTCAGTCGCAAGACGAAATAGAAACCGATATGGAATTAGTTAGAACCCGCGATGTTCTTAACAGGGTAATTCAAGATTTAAACTTGAATTTGTTTATTAAATCGGTCGAAATACCGGACGGAACAACATTTGATGTTAATAAAGTATATTTAAATTTTATTACTGACCAAAACAAAAATTCCAAGCTTTTGAAATATTTACCAAAAATTACCGATTTGAAAACATCGCCCAGCAGATTCGATATTCCTTACACTTTGAAAAAAATTGACGATAACAAATTTGAATTAATAGAAGGTAAGAACGGTGAAACAAAATTCACTTCGGATTCTCTAAACCAAATTACATCGCCTAATATCTCTTTTAAAGTTGAATGGGAAAATGCAAAATGGGGCAGTAAATTCAACTTTATAATTAAAAAACACAGCGATACATTTGAGAATTTATTCCATAGTTTAAGTGTTGATAAACGTATCAAAACAAATCTGTTCGAAATTACGGCCAAATCAACTTCTCCCCTCGCCGCAAAAATTATTGCTAATACCGTAGCAGATAAGTTTAGAGAAAGAAGGATAGAAAAACAAAGGGAAAATATAAGATATTCTTATAAATTTGTAGATAAACAGCTTGAAAGCATATCCGGGAAATTACAAGATGCGGAAAAAAAATTAACCGATTTTAAATCATCTCACAAAATTTTATCTATTGATGAAAGTTCGAAAAAAATAATTGAATTCGTTAGCAATCTGGAAACGGAAAAACTAAAAAATGATCTCGCATTAGCAGAATACAGCAAAAAAGCATCCGAAATGGGAGCTGAACTTAACAAAAAAGGTTACGTTGACCAAACCTTTTTAACCCCACAACAGATTCAGCCGACTGATTCGCCGTTTTCAAAATTATTATCCCGGCTTTCGGATCTTCAACTTAAAAAATTGGAATTACTTCAGAAGAGAACGGAATCCCATCCGGATGTTATTACTTTAACTAACCAAATTAACATGATAAAAAAAGATTTGTCGAAGTTTAACAGTAATACACTTACCGCTTACTCTATTTTAATTAATGCTTTTAAGATAAAGCAAAATAAAATAGATGCGCTTATAAAAAAATATATGACTAAAATAAAAAACCTGCCCGCGCAAGAAAATAAGCTGGCCGAATTAATGCGGGCAAAAGGCGTATACGAAAAAATGTTCACTCTTTTGTTAGACAAACGCGAAGAAATGAGAATAGCCGAATTGTCCAAAATGCAAGACGTTATAATATTGGACTATGCAGAAGAGCCTTATAAGCCAATTCTTCCAAACAAAAAAATGAATTATCTTGTGGCTCTTTTATTCGGTTTTGTATTAGGAACTTTTGGAATGTTTTTATATGAATTTAACGATAAAAAAGTAAGCGATATTTATGAAATAGAAAGGGATTACAGTTTCCCGATTTTATCTGTAATTCCGCCTTATACACGGGAAGTTAAATCAAGGTTAGAAAGTACATCAATGGTTTCCAAACGGTTCATTACATTAATTGACGACGCATATCAATACAAAGAGGCTTACAGAATTCTTGAAACAAAAGTAAGCCATTGCTTCCCGTCTCAAAACAGAAATCAATTGATGATTACAAGTTCCGAAGAAGACAGCGGAAAAACTACCGTAACTGCAAATTTAGCTTTAACTATGGCACACTCCGATAAAAAAGTTTTACTTATAGATTGTGATATCAGAAAACCTCAAATTGCAGAACTTTTCGGTATGGATAAATATATTCCCGGACTAATAAATTATTTACAAGGCGAGACCGATACGCCCAATATCTACAAACCGGTTAAAATTACGGGGCATTCCAATACTTTAATGAATATCGATATACTTCCGACCGGTTCATATACAAACGTTTCGGGAGAAATATTAGGTTCCGACAGAATGAAAGAACTATTGGAACAACTGGATTATTACGACTATATTCTATTCGACACACCTCCGATTACCAGAGTGGCGGATGCATTATCTCTGGGCAAATTAGTAAAAACGGCATTGTTAGTAATAAGACCGGGAGTAACATTAAAAGAAAGTGCAACTTGGGCTTTATCGGAATTACGGGCTGCCAATATTAAATTGTGCGGTTCGGTTGTAAACGATTGCGAAGTTAAAAAAACCATGCCCAAATACCACTATGGTTATAATCAATAATTTATTAATTTTGAAAATTAAATTATATTAACTGAAACTTGGAATATTTAGATAAAATAGAATCGAAAAAAATATTTACGGCGCTTACTATAATATTTATTGTTTTTTACGCCGCTCAAATTTCGTTTTGGTCCTCGCGGGCGGATGTATTAACATTCGCAAGCAGATCACTTTCCAAAGCTCCGATTACCGGATATGCTTATTTAACACCCAAATCCCTTCTCGGCGACCCATTATTGCCAAATTACCATTTGGGTCATACGGTGGTTTTGTGGTTGGTTTATAAATTATTTCCCGGATCATTGGCAAAATCTATTTGGCCTGCGGGATTGGTTTCCGCAATAAGCGGCGGATTTGTTATAGGACTTACTTTTCTTATTTGGGTTAAGTTGGGAATAAATAAATATAAATCATTGATAATAGCGGTTTTTGCAGGAATAATCCCAAGCATTTGGTTTCATAATACATTCGGAGAAATTTATTCGCTTCAACTTTTAAGTATTTTATTGTTCTTGTACTTTTTCTATAATAATAATTTAATTTTATCGATTCTCGCTTTTACGTTTGCAAATTTAGTTAGTCCGCTATCCGCTTTGTCTTTTTCGTTTATATTATTGAGCGATTGGAACAAAAAAACATTCAAAAACGCTTTTATTGTAGGAGCGGTTTCTTTAATAATTTACAGCATAATATATATTTTAATCGGATCAAACTTGTTGAATATGGTTAACCCTTTAAGCTCCGAGCAAGAAGGGCGTTCTTTTTTATACCGATTGATAATGTTAATACTGTTTATAATTTTAAATTTTAACTTTTTTATTTTTTATTTAATCAAGGGATTTAAAAAATCATTAAAAGACGAACCGGGTTTATTCAAAAAATTACTTATTGCCACATCCCCTCAGCTTTTATTACTTTTTCTCGGTTCAACGTTTTTTATTGAATTGGGAAGTTTCCAATTACCCCTTTTCTGGGCTTTGGCTTTTCCAGTCGGTTTAATTTTATCGGAAATAAAACTTTATGAAGCAAAAGTATGGCTGCCTTTGATCGGCTCGGTTTTACTTGTAATATTTTTATGGCAAATACCCGATAGAACTATTGCCGCCGAAAGGCATGACGCCGGAGAATATTTAAAGTCGGTCGGTCTGAATCATACTAAAATTATTGGCGATTGGGGTTCTAGCGTCGGAATAATTCTTACGCGCGATAATTGGGAATTTAATTCGCTATGCAATCACTATTACGACCGTCCTTTCCCATCCCAAACCGATATTAACGAAACAGGCGAAGATTCTTTAATAATTGTTGCCGGGAAAAAACAAAGTTTAAGGAAATTAATGTCGAAATTACCCTTGAAAGGTTTGGAGCTTCATCCTTACAACCCGTTTGTAAAAATAAAGGAAGGTAGAATTCAAAAAATATTCGAGAACGATTCGGTAACTCTCTATTCCTGGAAAAAATCCGGATATTTTCATCATAATGAAAAAGCGATAACAAAATGACAAAGAAATTTTCATTTAATGTTAAAAGTTCAGTTAGGATTTGGATCGATTTAGACAATTCGCCACATGTTTTGTTTTTCAAACCGATTATTGAAAGATTGAACAAAGAGGGTTACAATTTACTGATTACGGCAAGGAAACATTCACAGACAATTGATTTAGCCGATTATCATGATTTGGATTATATTCCCGTCGGCCGGCATTTCGGTAAAAATAAATTCATGAAAATTATCGGAACGTTTTACCGGGCTTTTCAGCTATTCCCTTTTGTTATAAAGCGAAGACCGGTGATCGCTCTGTCGCACGGATCAAGGTCTCAAATAATTCTATCTTCTTTAATGAGAATACCTAGCACAGTATTTTTGGATTACGAATATGTTCAATCAATTCCTTTTGCCAAACCCGATGTTCTTTTTATTCCCGATGTAGTTAATCCGAACGGCTTATCTTCCCATTACGCTACAATTAAAACTTATCACG
>JALSTI010000050.1 GCA_026983795.1 Melioribacteraceae bacterium | reverse complement strand
ACCTCACCCCGGCCCTCTCCTTACCAAGGAGAGGGAGTTGATTGGAGATGTAATATTCAATTGTTGTGCTCGGATTAAACGGGTTCGGGTAATTTTGAGAAAGAGTGAAATTTGCTTGAATCTGATTCCCATCCCGATTTTCTTTAATTCCGACTAATGTTAAATCTCCATAAAAAGTGCCATTTATTTTTGCTGCAACTAATGTTTTGTATTTATCGTACCCGTCAATTATAGAATTGAATTGGTAAGTTTTACCAATATTACTTCATCATCCAGCCATATATTCAATGGACAAACGGCTGCAGGATTGTCCTTAAATAATTTGTTTGTAAAAGCTTCAATTTGATATAATTTTATTTTCATTATTCATCCTCAAAATCAATTTGTCAGAAAATAAATATAACAATATTTAACTCGTCTTCTGATTTGTCTTGTTTATTTAATTGGATGTAATTATCTTTTTATGTCAATAATTTCTCAACTTTAAAAGGAGAATTAAAATGGCAGACAAACAAGCAGATCTTGCCGGTCCCGGTATTGGTAACTACAACGAAATTAAAAAAATTCTTCCCACCGATTACAAATCACTTTTAACTCCACGCGAAACAATGATTGCTCTTTACAAAGTTAAAGATTACATTGAAAAAAATTTATGCAAGGAATTAAACTTGATTCAGGTGCAAGTTCCATTGATAGTTGATAAGAACAGTGGAGTGAATGATTATTTGGACCGCGACGGTTCGAGAACACCGGTTGAATTTCATATCTCGAACGATTACGACCAACATCCTATTGACGCGCAAATTGTTCAAGCCGCAACAAAGTGGAAACGCGTGGCATTAAAACAATTCGATTGTAAAGTGGGAGAGGGAATTCTTACAGATATGCGCGCCGTCCGTAAAGATTATTTTTTGGACCACGATCATAGTGCTTATGTTGATCAGTGGGATTGGGAAAAAGTAATGACCGAAGATCAAAGAAATTTGGAATTTCTTAAAGAAACGGTTAAAAAAATCTGGAAGGTAATTAGAGATGCCGGAAAATATGCGCAGGAATTATTTCCCCAATTAAAAAATGATAAATATCCCGATTTTCCGGAGGAGTTGACATTTTTCCATGCGGAAGATATTTTGGATATGTATCCCGATTTACCAAGGAAACAACGCGAAACTGAAATTCTTAAAAAATATCCGGCTATTTTTATTATAGGTATCGGTTGGATTTTGAAAGACGGTTATCCACATGAAATGCGAGCTGCAGATTACGATGATTGGGTAACAGAAACGGTTTCGGAAGACGGGAGACCGATGCACGGATTAAACGGCGATATTTTAGTTTGGAATCCGGTTACCAAACGAAGACACGAGCTTACGTCAATGGGAATAAGGGTTACAAAAGATACGTTAAAGCAGCAGCTTGAAATTACCGGTCAATTGGATTTTTTGGAATTACCTTATCACAAAGCAATACTAAATGACGAAATTCCTTTAAGCATTGGCGGCGGAATTGGTCAGTCTAGAACCATGATGTATTTATTACGAAAAGCTCATCTTGGCGAAGTTAGCGTAACTGTTTGGCCTCAAATATTGAAGGATATTTGTGCCGAAAAAAATATTTTTGTCCTTGAGTAATTTTTTAACAGGGTTGCATCAAACAATACTTTATTTTTTGATGCAGCCCGTTTTTTATCTATTAAATTCATCCTTTAATATTCCATAACGGATTATACCGTAATATTTCCCATCCATGTATTTTGCTTCCCGTAGCAATCCTTCTTTTTTAAACCCTAATTTTTCAACCAGTTTAATCGATGCTTCATTAAAATCATAAACTTCGGCTTCAAGTCTGTGTAAATTCATTCTATCAAATGCATAATGCATTGCAGACATTAATGCTTCGGTGCCAAAACCTTTTCCCCGGAAATTATGCTTTATTATTATACTGATTTCTGATTTTCTATTGTACCATCTAATTCGCGAGAAAGTTATCTTTCCTATTACCGCCCCGTCTTTTTCGATCCGGAAAATAATTTCAGTCGGCATATTTTCAGGATACGTTGTTGTTTCGGACATGTTAACCAAATCGTCCGAGTTATCGATTAATTCAGCCAATCCTCTGTCGTTTTTGTCCGACAACCTTAGAAATATCCCATCAGATTTGATAATCATAATTATTCTCCGATTAATTTTACTAAAAATAATTATTCTTTTATTCATCTACACAAGTTTCTTAAATTTGTTACGGAAAATTATATTTAATAATTGAGGTATATATGATATCAAAATTCTTCACCGGTTCGAATTTACCGGTACCGGCTGTTACTACAGAAGAAATGATTGAAATTGATAGAATTGCAGTTGAAGAAACCGGTCCTAATTTATTTCAGATGATGGAAAATGCAGGTAGAAATTTAGCTCTTTCCGCAATTGATATTTTAGGAAAGAAATGGCAATCCGCAAAAATAATTGTACTTTGCGGTACCGGTGGAAACGGAGGAGGAGGGATTTGCGCTGCCAGGCATTTGGCAAATAGAAATATTGATGTGAAAATTTGTATTACGGATATCAATAAATTAAAACCTGTTACATTGTTTCAGAAAAAGGTCTTTAACTCGACAAAAGGCGCCCAAATAGAAATTGAAGAATTACAAAAACAAAAACCTGATTTAATAATAGACGCAATTATAGGTTACAGTTTAAAAGTTGCTCCGACCGGGAACTCACTAAAAATGATAAATTGGGTAAATAACTTGGATAGAAAAATTCTTTCTCTCGATGTCCCTTCCGGAGTGAATACAAACGACGGAAGCACGCCTGGCGAATATATAAAAACAGATAGAACTTTGACCTTGGCGCTTCCTAAAACCGGTTTGCTGCCGGATTTAACGGGAGAATTGTTTCTTGCCGATATTGGAATTCCGTTCGAAACTTATTCGAAAATGAATATTAATTACCAAAATCCTTTCGGTAATAAGTTTATTGTAAAATTATCCCACCGGAAAAACTCTGTACATTAAGGTAGACCGTTTTGTATACCTTTTATAATCATAAAGCATTATATTAAATGACAAAGTAAGAAATTCAAAAAAGTATAACGGGTATATCATGAAATCGAGCAAAATATTAAAGGTTTTATTGGTGTTATTTCTTTTTACCGTAAATGTTAATAATTTAACAGGACAGCCGGTTGAAAAGAAATTTTTTAAATTCACCAAAATTGTTACAAAATATACGCAGCTTAAATACATAATTTCTAAAAACGTAAACGATACATTTTTTGTTTACGTACGCTTGCCAAAACATTATAATGAAACAAATAGAAGATATCCGGTGATTTATTTATTAGACGGTGATATCGCTTTTAATATGGCAACAAGTATTGTCCGTTATTTACAATATGGCAAATTTGTTCCGGATGTTATTACTGTAGGAATTGGTTATGGCACAATGATGAGCGACGAAGAGACAAACTTCAGGAATAGGGATTACACTCCCACGCAAATTGAAGGATTGCCTAATTCCGGGCATGCATCTGAGTATTTAAAATTTATAAAAAAAGAGTTGATTCCTTTTATCGATTCAACATACAGAACCGACCCTGATGACAGAACTTTAAATGGATATTCGCTTGGTGGTTTGTTTACACTCTACACAATGCTGAAAGAACCGGATTTGTTTAACAGGTATATTGCAGGTAGTCCCTATGTTTATAATGATGTTGACAATCTTCTTAAAACAGAAGAAAAAATTTTTAAGGAAGGAAACTCGTTACACGGAAAATTATATATAACGGTAGGTGAGAATGAATCATTTGAAAAATTTAGAAATCCGATATCACGAATTGTAAACCGGTTGAGAAAAAGGCAATATAAAAATTTTGACTTGTTCTTCAGAATTTTTGAAAACGGGCAACATTTAATTTGTCCTGCCGAAGCAATGAGCTATGGTTTGGTTTACGTGTATAATAACGCAGTAACAAAAAACTTGAATGGGGAATAAAAATAGAATCAAATAGTGACAACAAAATTTATTTTTTGAAAAATTTTACAAATGTCAAATTCGATACAGTTTTAACTCCGGGTTATTTCTATTTTACAATTAGAAAATAATACAGGCGGTTGATATGAAAAAATTAAGATTAGAAGAAGCTAAAGCGAGAATTTTAACGCTTTACAAAGAGTTAATAAATAGACATCTTATCCTCGGTTATAAATTTGAGCTTATTGAACTTCCGGTTAAACCAAATTGTAATCATGTTTATTATCATTTAAGATTTACGAAAGAACAGGAAGATTGTAAATATTACAAGGTAATGATCGATTTGGAAAAATATTATACTCTTGATTTTTCCTTGGATGATGAAACGAATAATCTATTTATAAACTAATGAAGAAAAAAACGGCAAATATTATTTTTTTAA
>JALSTI010000049.1 GCA_026983795.1 Melioribacteraceae bacterium | reverse complement strand
CCGGGAAATTACAAAGCAACGTTTAACGGAGCAAATTTACCAAGCGGAATTTATTATTACAGATTGAAAACCGGAAAAAAAATTCAAGTTAAGAAAATGCTTCTGTTAAAGTAAGCAGTTGTTAATGTGTAATACTGTTTAAACTTTCGTGATATTTTTGTGATATTTTTTAGTGATGTTTGCTCTTAACATTCATCACTAATTAGGAGGTACTACATGTATCGCATAAAATTTCTTGCCGCTCTGCTCCTCTCTATTACATTATTCTGGGCTTGTAATGATCAAGGAGTAAACGATAAAAATCCTGTTGATAATTCCGGAAAAGATTTTAGCGAAGCTTTTGCAAAAGGCAGCGCTTATGCCGAATTTGAAATCAAACTGGAAAATCTTTCTCCTGCTACCGGTCCAGGCGCCAGTCAACCTTTTTCTCCCCCTGTAATGGCAACGCATACGCCGTTTTTTCATATTTTCAAACTGTATAAGTATGCCTCTAACGAATTGGGACAGTTGGCAGAAGATGCGGTAAACGGACCAATGTTGGATATGCTGAATAATTCATTTCTAGTTTACGATATTGTTGAAGGAGCAAACGGACCTATTTTCCCGGCGAGTTATCAAACATTTCACGTTAAAGCAAAACTCCCGTTTAAAAAGTTTTCTTTGGTTGCTATGTTAGTTAATACTAACGATGCGTTTACCGGAATAGACGGCGCTCGTTTGCCTCTTTGGGGTTCAAGAACATATTATCTTAAAGCTTACGATGCCGGAACGGAAAAAAACACGGAGCTAAAAGCTAATATTCCAGGTCCTTGCTGCGGAAGCCCGCATGTACGCGTTCCCACTCACGAAAGAATTAAATACCATAAAGGAATTTTGGGAGTTGGCGACTTGGACCCCGCAACTTACGGTTGGAACGAACCGGTTGCCAAACTTACTATAACGCGAATTAAATAATTTGCTAAAAATAAAATATTGTTTATTTTAATAGTCGGAACTATCTTTAGTTCCGGCATTTTATTTTTTACATAAGGGAATTGAATTCTATTATGAAAAAAGTGTTAGTTATAGAAGACAATCAAACTATATCCGATTTATTAGAGATTCATTTAAAAGATCTTAAATGTAACGTTAAAAAGATTACTGATGGTAATGAAGGATTAAACGAGGCATTAAACAACTATTACGATTTGATTGTGTTGGATATTATGCTTCCGGGTTTAGACGGACTTGAAATTTGTAAGGAAATAAGGAAACAGGAAAACTATACTCCCATTCTTATGCTTACTTCCAAAAGCGAAGAGATTGACAGAATTGTTGGGATAGAAATGGGAGCGGACGATTATTTAACCAAACCGTTTAGTATAAGGGAATTTATTGCGCGGGTAAAAGCAATCTTTAGAAGGGTTCAAGCTATTAAGCAAAGTGAAATCGAAAATACTACTTTTTCGTTTGGCAATTTGAAAATAGAGCCTTCCAAACGCAGAGTAATACTAAACAAAAACGAAGTAAGATTAACTCAGAAAGAATTTGATCTGCTTTTCCTCCTTGCTTCCCATCCGGGAAAGATTTACAGTAGAGAACAATTACTGAATTTAGTTTGGGGCTATCAATATAAAGGATACGACCATACGGTAAATTCGCACATTAACAGATTACGAAGTAAGATTGAAGAAGACCTGTCAAAACCAAAGTATATATTAACATCTTGGGGAGTAGGGTATAAATTTAATGATAACCATTAAGAGTAATTATGAAAAATAAAAAAATAAAATTCTTCAAAAGTTTGAAATGGAAAATAACCGCGCTTTTCCTCTTCGTTCTGATTTTACTCTCGGTAGTTTATCTTTATATCTCGGTTTCCACCGCGGAAATGTATTTTCAAGAAACTAGTCAAAAATTAAATATAGATTTAGCCAAACATATTTCAGCAGAAACAAATTGTTTTACAGACGGTAAGGTGAATGAGAAAGTTCTTAAAGAGATTTTTCACAATGTAATGATAATAAATCCCAGCATTGAAGTTTATTTATTGGATACTACAGGAACTATTTTAACATATTTCGCACCCGACAAAAAAATTAAACTTAAAAAAATACCACTTAAACCTATTAATACTTTTATTGCAGACAACGGAAAGAATTTTATATTAGGACAAGACCCCAGAAATATAGACCGTAAAAAAGCTTTTTCCGCGGCTAAAGTTTTTGAGGGTAAAAAATTTATGGGTTACATTTATGTGATTTTAGGCGGAGAAGAATACGATAACGCTACCCAACTGGTCTTTGGTAGTTATATTTTAAGACTTGGCGTCCGCTCCATGATTATAACCTTGTTAGCCGCTGTTTTAATAAGCATTATTTCTATACGTTTTATTATGCGAAACTTAAATAAAATTATTGCTGCAACACAGAGTTTTAAAAACGGAGATTTTAATACAAGAATTAATATAAAAAATGACGATGAGCTTGGTCTTTTAGCCGAATCTTTTAATGAAATGGCTGAGAAAATTGTTCAAAACATTGCCGAAATAAAAACTATGGATAATTTACGGAGGGACTTGGTCGCTAATGTTTCCCACGATTTACGCACTCCTCTGGCTACTATTCAAGGTTACGTTGAAACTTTAATGATTAAATCCGATTCGCTTTCCGGTACCGAAAGAAACAAACACATGCAAACAATTTTAGACAGTACGGAAAGACTAAAAAAACTTGTAGAAGAATTGTTTGAACTTTCGAAGTTGGAAGCAAAAGAAAAAACTCCTAACCCGGAACCCTTTTCAATTGCCGAACTTGCCCAAGATATTCAACAAAAAAACCAGGTAATAGCAAAAAAGAAAAGTATTAATTTAAGTATTGTTGCAGAAAAAGATTTACCTTTTGTTTATGCCGATATCGGAATGATGGAAAGGGTTTTACAAAATCTTTTAGATAATGCAATGAAATTTACTTCGTCAAACGGAACTATTTCAATAACCTTGAAGCGTAATGGGAAATCCGTAAGTGTGAGAGTTGCCGATAGCGGAAGAGGAATTTCTTCCGACGAATTGCCGAACATATTCGAACGGTTTCATAAAGAAAAACGCACCGAGGAAGCGGTAAACAAGGGCTTGGGTCTAGGACTGGCAATCGTAAAAAAAATGCTTGAAGTTCATAATTTGCAAATTTCCGTGGATAGTAAATTAGGCGAAGGAACGGTTTTTTCTTTTAACGTACCAATCTATGAGAAAAAAATACAAGCAGTTTACCAAGAAAGGGTAGGATGAGATTATAACTTCAAAATTAAAAAATCGAAATTCGAAATTAAAAATTGAATTTGTCGGGATTTGGACCAAAGCGGTAATTCTTATTTAACGCATCAATTTTATTTATATCTTCTTCATCCAATTCAAAATCGAATATTTCCGAATTTTCCTTTATTCTATCTTCATGTACCGATTTGGGAATTGTGACTACATTATGTTGAATATCCCATCTGAGAATAATTTGAGCAGGAGTTTTGTTATACTTTTCAGCAATTTTATGAATTGTTGGAACGCTTAGAAAATTTCCTTGCATTAACGGACTCCACGCTTCAAACTGTATTTTGTGTTCACTACAAAACTTCCTCAGTTCAATTTGCGTAAGATAAGGGTGAAATTCAACTTGATTAATCATCGGCACAATATCGGCTTCATCTAATAAATCTTTCAAATGATGAATATGGAAATTACTAACACCTATTGCCCTAACTTTTCCGTCGTTATAAAGTTGTTCTAATGCTTTCCAGCTTTCCTTGTATTTTCCTTTTACAGGCCAATGTATTAAGTATAAATCCAAATAATCAATATCCAATTTCTGCATGCTTACATCAAAAGCGTTTAATGTTGACTTAAACCCTTGATCGGTATTCCACAGTTTGGTAGTAACAAATATTTGTTCGCGCGGAATAATACCGGTTTTTATTGCCCTTCCCACTCCTCTTTCATTTCCATAGATTGCAGCCGTATCAATACTTTTATAGCCGGTTTCCAAAGCAAATTTAACAGCTTTTTCAACCTCTTTCCCATCGGAAGCCAGCCACGTACCTAACCCTAATAACGGCATTGTTACATTATTATTTAATTTTACGGTAGAATTAATAGAAAGTTGCATAATTACACCTCAAAACAGAAATTATTGAAGCGAATGAAATTTACGGAATTATAAAATTTTATTAGTAAAATAAATCAAGTTGACCGTTTCAAAATTTAGTTATTAAAAAACCGTTGAAACGGTAATTGTTTATTTGTTTTGCTTATTAATCCACGACTTAAGTTGTGGGTTAAGGACACCGGAAACCTTAATTTCATTACTGTTTTAACGGTTTATAAAATTCATAGGTCAACTTGAGTAAAATAAAAAAAACGCTCCTGTAAAATTCAATACTATTTAGGCAAGTTCAGACTTGCAAATTTTTTATCCTCTCATTTTATCTAACAAATTGTTTAATTTTTGTGCTTCGGAAGGTGTTAACAATTTCAATT
>JALSTI010000048.1 GCA_026983795.1 Melioribacteraceae bacterium | reverse complement strand
AAATTCATTCTTCAGGGAAATCAGAACATTAAGAAGATCGGGTAAGGTAGAATAGTTTAAATAAAAATAAGAATTTAATTTTTCTTGTAGTTCTTTACTACCGGAAATTTTATCCGTTACAATCTTTTGTAACTCGTTACTATATTGAATTTCCATCAAATTTTAAAATTAAACTTTATCCTGTGTATTTGAATCCTTTTAGAGGTTCCCTTAAAGATAAAACCGGACAGGGTGCTTTTCTCACTACTTTTTCGGCAGTACTGCCGAATAATAAATGTTCAACTCCCGTATGGCCGTGCGTAGCAATAATTATAAGGTCTGCATCTATTTCAGCGGCAGTATCGTTAATTTCAACGAAAGGTTTACCTGTTTTTATTATGGATTCGGCACTTAAACTATCTCCAATTTCGGTTTTCATAAGGTTTTCCAGTTCGTTTTTCGCCCTTTCGTTCAGGTCCAAATCCGCTGCGGGAAAAGTTATTTGTCCCATGCTAAAATCAGCGGGATAAATAACAGGTTCAACCACATAAATCAAATAAAGTTTTGCATTAAACTGTTTCGCAAAATCAATTGCATAACGAAGTGCGTTTCTGGAGTAATCTGAAAAATCGATAGGTACTAAAATTTTATTGATTTTCAACATTTTGTAACTCCTTATTTTGTTTTAAAATTTTTAATTTAAGGGCTACATAATCTTCATTCATTTTTCTCAAACGCGTAATAACAATATGAGTAAATCCGCGTAAAATCTTAATCCCTTCTTTAGGATATTTATCAATGAAATCATCCAGGTCGGGTCTGAACATTACGGCAAGTTTGGTATCCGTTACGGCTTTTGCCGAAGCCGATCTAACGTCTTCGAATAAAGTTGACAATTCGCCGAAAAAATCTCCTTTACTAAATCGTGCAAATTCCTCTTCAATTCCGTTTCCCAAATCCTTTAAAATTACCACTTCTCCTTCCTCAACAATATACATTCCTATACCGGGATCGCCTTCCATAAAAATATACTCGTTAGGAGAATAAACGCGGGTGTGTATAATTTTCATTAATTCCTTTGTATTTTTCTTTTTTAATTGATTAAACGGCGGCAAAGAACAAAGCATTGTTTCCAAATCGTTTTGTGTTGTTGGTGATTTGAATAAGTTTGCCCAAAAGCTGCTTGTAGTAATATTCGACGAATTTTCCATGAATTCTCCTATTTAATAAATTTGGATTCGGCAACTCGCCATATTTTCTGGCAAGGAAATTTATTTTCGTAGAGTGCACGTCCCACTATTACGGAATCGATTCCCGAATTCATATGTTTTTTTACTTCCACTAAGTCGGGGTAATTACGAATACCGCCCGATAAAGTTACTTTTTGTTTTGTTGCTTTTGCAATAGATTCCGAAAGAGAAATATTGGGACCTTCCAACATACCGTTTGTATAAACATCCGTTACTATAAATCTTTTAACTCCAATATCGGTAAGTTTTTTAGAATAATCAATAGGATCCATTCCGGTTTTTTTTGATCTTCCGGAAACCACGACTTGGTTATCCAAAACGTCTATTGCGGCAACAATTCGTTGAGGACCGAAATAGTCCAGAATTTTTTTGAATTCATTTTCGTTAGTATAAGCCAAAGATCCTATAACAATCCTAAAAACGCCAAGATTAAAAACTTCCCGGGCTTCTTCGAGGGAACTGATACCTCCGCCGACTTCAACAGGAATAACAACGTTGTTGCACATTTTTTCAATAATCCGGTAGTTTTTGTGGGAATGTTGATGCGAAAGGTCAAAATCCACTACGTGAATCATCTTTGCATTTTCTGCGCGCCATAATTTTGCCATTTCCACGGGATCGTCTCCGTAGATTTTACAATCCAATTCGGGAATACCTTGAACCACTCTAACGGTTTTCCCGTTTTTAATATCGATGGAGGGTATTACCAAAAGATTAACCATCAAATTTTCCAAATCCCTTTATTTTTAATAGTTTTTCTACTAATAACCAGTTTTTGTATTTCGCTGGTACCTTCAAAAATACGTAAAATTCTTGCATCCCGGTAAAATCTTTCAATTGGCAGTTCAGCCGAAAAACCCATTCCGCCATGAATTTGCAATGCAAAATCCGCTACTTCGGAAACACCTTCGGAACAAAAAAGTTTCACTATTGCCGCCTCTTGAGAAATGTCTTTGCCTTCATCATATTTTTCGGCAGTTCTATAAAGCATACTTTCCATAGCATAAATTTTGGCAGTCATTTCGGCAATCATAAATTGGATTGCTTGAAATTTATTAATGGGTTGATTGAATTGTTTTCTTTGAGAAGAATATTGAACCGCCATTTCAAGCATTTCCTTGGCTGCACCCAAGCTTGCGGCTCCAACGCCAATTCGTCCGGCATCAAGAGTTTTCATTGCGGTAATAAACCCGCGGCCGTTCTGTCCAATTATATTTTCTTCCGGAACTTCAACATTATCGAATGTTATTGAATTTGTATTGCTGCCTTTAATTCCAAGCTTTTTCTCATTCGGACCCACGTAAACACCGGTAAAATCTTTTTCCACTACAAATCCGGTAATCCCTTTATCGGTTCTTGCAAAAACCGAAAAAAGGTCTGCAATTGCTCCGTTTGTAATCCAAAGTTTTTCGCCATTTAAAATCCATTTTCCGTTTTTAAATTTAGCGGTGGTCTTTAAATTAAAAGCATCGGAACCAGCTTCGGCTTCGGTAAGTGCGAATGCCGCAATTTTTTCGCCTGCCGTTATAGAAGGAAGATATTTCATTTTTAAGTCTTCCGAACCGCCCAAATAAATTGCATTTGCTCCTATTGATTGATGTGCGCCTATAAAAGCTGCTGTTGAACCGCAGGCTCTTGTAACTTCTTCTTGCGCTACGCAATAACCAACTTCGCCAAAACCTCCGCCGCCGTATTTTTCTGGAAATGCAGTTCCCAAAAGCCCCACTTCACCAAGTTTTTTAATTAATTCTTCCGGTATTTTTTCTTCTTTATCTATTCTTGAAGCAATAGGTTTAATTTCACTGTTAGTAAAATCTTTTACCATTTTTCTTAACATAGATATTTCTTCGGAATATACTTTTTGCATTTTTACCTTAAATTTTAATTTATAAACTCAACTTCAAAATATAAAAAAATTAAACATTTGTGCAATTTCTTAATAATAAACAAATAATTTTTTTAGTTTATTTCCTTGCATTTTCAAAGTTTGATAAGCATTTTTTAAATATGAAAGAAAATTTTACTTTTAAAACATCCCAAAATAATAATTTGCAAATCTCGGCTTATCTACCCCAAAAAGATTTTAATAACAAATGTTTGATTTATGCGCATGGGTTTAAAGGTTTTAAAGATTGGGGTTTTGTTCCTTACGCGGCGGAATATTTTTCAGGGCTGGGCTATTTGGTATTAACGTTTAATTTTTCGCACAACGGAATAGGAACTAATCCGCTTGAGTTTACGGAATTGGAAAAATTCAGCCAAAATACTATTTCTTTGGAAGTAAGCGAGCTTTTACAATTAATAAATGCTGTAAAAGAAAATAATATTAATTTGGATTTTCAAATTTCAAAAATAGGGTTAATAGGGCACAGCAGAGGCGGCGGAGTATCAATTTTAGCGGCTTCTCAAAATAAAAATGTTAATGCGTTGGTTACTTGGTCTGCCGTTTCTAAATTAGATAGATTTACAGAAAGACAAAAGGAAGAATGGAAAACAAAAGGTTACATGGAAGTTAAGAATACAAGAACCAATCAAGTTTACCGGATGAATTATTCATATCTTGCCGATATTTTGAAAAATAAAAACGGTTTATTGAGCTTGAAATCAGCGGCTGAAAAACTAGACATACCATGGTTAATAATTCATGGTAAAAATGATTTAACGGTTAAAATTGATGAAGCGGAAGAATTGTTCGAATGGTCGGGGAAAAATAAAACTAAATTTATTGTTATTCCGGATACAGGTCATACTTTCGGAGCGCAGCATCCGTTCACCGGACCCGGCAAAGCATTCAAAATTGTATTACGGGAAACGGAAAAATTCTTTGCGCAAAATATGTGAAAATAATTGATTTTTTTTGAAAATAATCACTAAATTCAAATTATGGAACTTAAAAATATTGTATTTACCGTTGTTTTTATTTTAGCGTTTGGTTTTGTAACCTACAATTTAAAAAGATTTATATCTTTTCTAAAAGTAGGAAAGCCGGATAACCGGTTTGACGATGTAAGTGAAAGAATTAAAAACGTATTAAAAATTGCATTCGGTCAATCTAAAATCTTAAAAGATCCCGTCGCCGGTCCCGTCCATTTTCTTATTTTTTGGGGATTTATGATTTTCCTCTTTGCCGTGCTGGAAGCGCTTATTCAAGGTTTCTATTCACCTTTTACTTTTGAATTTTTGGGCCCGTTTTACAGTCTTATTACTCTTGTACAAGATATTTTTGCAGTTTTTGTATTCTTTGCCGTTTTATATGCTCTTTATAGAAGGTATATTCAAAAAGTAA
>JALSTI010000047.1 GCA_026983795.1 Melioribacteraceae bacterium | reverse complement strand
TGTGCAAGGAATGATAATGTTTTTTGCTATAATTGTTGTTCCGGTAATAGGAATTGTTTCTTTAGGAGGTTTAAACCAAACAGTCAATATTTTAACGGATAAAAATCCGCAGTTGTTAAATATTTTTACCACATCCGGTGGAAATCCACTTTCCATTATTGTAATAATTTCATTGCTTGCTTGGGGATTGGGATATTACGGTCAACCGCACATTTTAGCAAGATTTATGGCAATTAAGCACTCATCACAAATTTCGCAAGCGCGTAAAATAGCAATGACGTGGGTAATAATTTCTTTAATTAGCGCCGTTGTTCTTGGTATGGTTGGATTTGCATATTTGCATCCTGAATTAAAAGGAAGCGCTTCCGAAACGGTTTTTATGGTGATGGTTCATAAACTTGTTCATCCTCTTTTTGCAGGAGTTTTACTCTCAGCAATTTTAGCCGCAGTTATGAGCACAGCCGATTCCCAATTGCTGGTTGCTTCTTCGGCATTTACCGAAGATCTTTACAGGGCTTTTATAAAGAAAAATGCATCACAAAAGGAATTGGTATTTGTTGGAAGATTAGCGGTATTAATTATTGCTGTTCTTGCTTTTTTAATAGGTATTAATCCCGATTCAAGTGTTTTGGATTTAGTAGCTTACGCTTGGGCAGGATTCGGCTCCGCATTCGGTCCGGTTATTTTATTTTCACTTTATTGGAAACGAATGACCGAAAAAGGCGCTATTTGGGGAATAATTATAGGTGGAATTGTTGTATTGGTTTGGAAACAACTTACCGGCGGAATTTTCGATCTTTACGAAATGGTGCCCGGTTTTCTTTTGGCAAGTATTGCTATTGTGGTTTTTAGTCTACTTGATAACCCTCCCGGAAATGAAATAATAGAAGAATTCGAAAGTGTTTCTACGCTGGATATTTAAAAAAATAGATGCCAGTACTAAGACTGACATCCGGAGGCATATGAATGACTATTTATGGGAAAATTTAAAGTAGAATTAGAGAAAAAACTAATAAAAAAAAGTAAAAAGCAATTAAACCAAAAATTAATGATTTCCTCTTTTTCGTTTCTTTTTTGATTAATAGATCTTCTTCGATTAAATTTTTACTGATAAAATCTTTGCTGACGGCACTCCAGCGGCTTGAATTTAGTGAATTGTCCATTAAATTAATCCTTATTTTTTACTTTGAATAAGAGAAATTATTCTTTTGTTATCTTTTCAAGAAGTTTATCGTTGTTTTTAGGGAAAAGACGATAGAAAACATTAACTAAAACGAACATCAAGAGTAAAATAAGAATAGAAAATATGTCTAATTCTTTCATGGGTATTTCCTCTTTTATTTCAGAACAAATATATAATAATTTTTAACATATTGCAAGTAAATAAGTTACAATTTTTATATAAAGTAAAATTATAAGAGGATGCTATAAGCTGTTAATTTTCAGAAAAGGATTTTTTACATTTGGGTGGAAAATAAAAAGAGGTTGTTTAACCGGTGGATAAATGAGCAAAAACCGTTAATAAATGCCAAAATCAATCATTTATGGCTGATTTTAGTATTCGGATACCGATTAAATCAACCTCAATTTACATTAACTGTTCATTTTGAAGCTGAATAAAGCAGCTTCTACTTGTGTATAAATATCGAATATCTCACCTAAAGTGGTTTTTGATAACGATACAGGTGTGTTGTTTGGGTCAACAACAAGTTTTAAATTCCCGTTCATTTCTTTTATTTTTTTATAAAAAGTAATAATTACACCCAAAAAGATGGAATCGAGCATTCCGCATTTACTTAAATTAAGAATGTAATTTTTATTTTTTTCCTCAAGTAAAGTATCGAGATATGCTTTAAATCTTTTCGCCTCGTAATTAGTGCCTTTTTCCAAATTTATATTTATTTCAACTATATTTAATGGCGTTAATTTTTTATGCGAAAACCATTCCTCTGTAACCGTTGGCATTACTGGTCCTCCAAGCATTACCCTTGGCGTTCGTCGTGACCTTAATAAATAATCTCTCATTTTTTCACCTCTTTGATTTATTCTGATACAAAAATATATAAGGCGGAAGGTTAAATTTGTGTTATTGATCAACCGTGTGATGCAGCGCAAACCATTGAATTTATTGAGTTAAAAGGGAATTGTAATTTAATCGGGGGCGAAAATATCCGGTGTAAAATTACCGGCTGTTCCGGCTAAACGTATTAAATTGGTAATTATGATAATTAAAAGTTAATATGTATTATTTCGGAAAATATCAGAACCAAAACAGCCGAAGTAATTTAGCGGATAAACTAATCCGGTAAATATAATTGAATAAGAGGTTCAAGAAATCTGTTTCCCCCAATTGTATTATGCACTTCGTAAGAAGCATTTTGAGTGGAATCGGGATAAACCGCCGAAACTTTTTTCCAAGCTATGTATTGAGCATCGAATCCTTTTTTAATATAATACTCAATTACTCTGTGACCGTTTATTTGCTTAATAAAATCGGGGGAGTTTAAGGGAATAAAATCGGTAATTACAATTTCCCAGTTATCATCCCACCATGAATTTCCGTACGAAGGATAATGTCTGCTTTCGCTTGCTTTGAAATATTCGATTGTATCCCTTGTAGCGTTAAAAGTTCCCTCAACAAAAATTTTCCCCGTTGTTTCCAACTTATTTTCATCAAGATAATTGTAAGTATATTCAACCGTAAAATTATTACTGTCGCGTTTAATTGTTTTGCTGCCGCTTGTTATGTTCAAATCTTTACCCCAAAACCAAAGATCGCCGGATGCTGCAAAAGTATCCGGATCGGTTGCTATATCGTAATAGCTCCATTTTATTTCAATGTCAATTCTAATTGCGGAATCGACTAAAGCGGCAAAACTATTATCATTATTAGTCGGTTCTTTCTGCTGCGGTTCGTCTTTCAGTTTTACTAAATCGCATCCTGAATTAAGGTAGCCGAGAATAACAATAAAAGATAACAAATGCAATACGTAAACTAATCTGCTTTTTGATTTCATGGTTATTACCTTTATTTATGTGAAAGGAATTAAGAATTGCAATGAATAAAGCGGGAAATGATATATTGGAAGAGTTTGTAATATAGAGGATAAAATTCATTTAGATAAAAAGGTCTTAATATTCTTTCTGGGTAAGTTAATAAAATTAATTCTTATTTACAATTTCTCAATTGTTGTTTTAAATTTGCTCAGGTTTTTATTGATTTAGTAATATAAATTTATTACAATTAATTTGGTATTCATTAATAAAGGAGAAGAACTTAAGAAGGAGGTATAAATGCGCACTATTGCCATCGTAAATCAAAAAGGTGGCTGTGGAAAAACCACTACTGCTATTAACCTCTCTGCCAATCTTTCCAATGCCGATAGAAAGGTTTTACTTATTGATTTGGACCCACAAGCCCATAGTTCAATCGGATTAAATATCAATGTTAATGATTTGGATAAAAGCGTTTATGATATTTTTTCCGGATCATTCCGAAAAGGTATTGATAATGTTGCCGTTCCCATCGAAGAAAATTTTTATCTGGCGCCATCGGAACTTATTTTAAGCGCTGTTGAGCAAGAACTGTCGGGAAAACTAGGGCGTGAAAACGTATTGTTAAACGGTATCCAAAGAATGCGCGAGAATTTTGATTATATTATTATCGATTGCCCGCCCAGCTTGGGGTTATTAACAATTAATGCATTAAGGGTTACTAACGAGGCGATTATTCCGATTGATATGAGCAGTTTTGCTTTACACGGAGTTTCTCAATTGATGGAAATAATTAATACTATTAAGGTGGAAACAAAACATGAAATCAAAACTAAGGCATTGCTGACAAATATTAATCCGAGGACCAAATTTGCCGGTGAAATTTCCGGTAAAGTGAAGGAAATTTTCGGAGAAAACGTTTATAATACGGTTATTCACAGAACAGTAAAATTAAAGGAAGCCGCAAACTTGAAAATTCCTGTTAACAAATATTGTAAAAATTGCCGCGGCGCTATTGATTATCAATTATTAACCGACGAAGTGCTTCTGAGCGAGAAGGAAATAACGGAAAAAGTGCCGTTTGAATTGGGTCCGAAAAAGGTTAACGGGAAAATTGTTTTTCAATATTTCGATCCGGATGCTAAACTGGTTCAACTTGCCGGTGATTTTACAAATTGGGAGGAAAATAAAAATATCAATCTTATTAAAAATGAGAATAATATTTGGGAAACCTCATTAGAAATTGAACCGGGTAGTTATGGCTATAAATTTATTGTTGACGGTAAATGGGTAAAAGACCCTTTTAATCCCGAAGAAAAAATTGAAGCGGTAGGAATAGTAAATTCTCAAATTTATGTTGAGTAAATAGAATAGTAAGAGCAATTCAACAATAAATATTAAGTAACGGCAGTATACAAATGAACGGTGAAAAGAAAACCGGGAGAAGGTTTAAAGATTTTTCCCATCTTTTTATTTCTTCGCAAAATGAAAGTCCGGCAAAAAAAATAATTCCAAGTTGGC
>JALSTI010000046.1 GCA_026983795.1 Melioribacteraceae bacterium | reverse complement strand
TAATTCCAAAGAACAATTCTCTATACTAATTGAAATTATTATTCTTTATAGATTATAATATTAATTTTTAAAATATTACGTTTGTTACTGCTCGATTGTAATCAAGAAAACAGACCGCTGATTTTTCTGCTTCGTATACTTTTATTTTACCCCAACATATTCAACCAAATGATGTTGTTGTAAAGGTCCGTTGCCATGCCTGTGTTTAGGACCCAATCCTTCCCAATGATAAATAGCTTTATAATTATCAAATACCTTTAATATTTCATCTGGCTCTAAAAACGTTCTATAATTACCTTTGCCGCCGGTAAATGAAGCTTTCCCTTCCCGTACCCATTTTTCTTGATATTTTTTATAGGAGTTATCACCGGTTAAAAAAGCCGTAACAAAAATCAAACTTCCGGTTACTGTCCAATAATTAATTTTGTCAAGCAGCAATTTTATTGAATCCCAATCAAGAATTTGTAACAAACCAAAAATTAAAACAGCCGAATAAGGTTTGTTCCCCGCAGCAAACTTACTAAAGTCAGTTTGATAAGCATTTATTTTAATATTTTCTTTTTTTGATATACTTAGAATTGTACCAACGGCAATACCCGACGGATCAATAGCATCAACAGAAAAACCTTTTTTTGCCAGAAAGAAAGAATTTCTACCTTGTCCGGCGCCAATATCCAAAACCGGTTTTGATTTATCAATATAAGCGCAAAAGTTAATTAATATCCTTTCCGGTTGGGAACCAAAAACGTTTTCACTCATACTGTAAACTTCATCAAACTGCATAGTATTAGTATTTTTTTGAATCGCATATTCAATTTAAATCCATTTTTTTTATTTTACATCATACTAACTGAGTGAAACTTTTTATAGAATTAATTGTATCATTAGCGAAATTTAATGAACGAGCTTAAAATAATAAAGAAAAATAAAAGATAAAGAGGTATAGATTATGGCATTTAACTTTGACAAACTTACGATTAAAGCACAAGAAGTGGTTCAGAGTGCAGTAGAAATTGCACAGAATTATAATAATCAAGTAATCGAGCCGGAACATTTATTGGCGGCAATGTTGCAAGAAGCCGGTGGTGTTGCCGAATCGATGATTCAAAAAACCGGAGCTAATGTAGCTCAATTAAAAATAAAGGTCGGCGAGCTTCTGGAAAAACTTCCAAAAGTTACCGGTGCAGGCGTTGGAAATCAACAAATGTCCGTTAATACTGCACAGTTATTGGATAAAGCCGCAGAAGAAGCAAGAAACTTAAAAGACGAGTTTGTATCGACCGAACATTTATTATTGGCAATGACGCAAGACACGGGAGCCGTTGGTAAATTGCTTGCCGGAAACGGCGTGACCAAAGATGTTGTGTTAGCCGGACTAAAAGATATTCGCGGATCTCAACGTGTAACTTCTCAAAACGCAGAAGATACTTATCAGTCACTGAAAAAATTCGGCAGGGACCTAAACGAACTGGCAAAAGCCGGAAAATTGGATCCGGTTATTGGTCGGGATGAAGAAATACGCCGCGTTCTTCAAGTTTTATCTAGAAGAACAAAAAACAATCCGGTGCTAATTGGCGAACCGGGAGTTGGTAAAACGGCAATTGCCGAAGGGATTGCACACAGAATTGTTTCGGGCGATGTTCCTGAAAATTTAAAGACGAAAAGAATTATTGCATTGGATTTAGGAGCGCTTGTAGCGGGCACACAATTCAGAGGTCAATTTGAAGAGCGTGTAAAAGCCGTAGTAAAAGAAGTTCAAAATTCAAACGGCGAAATTATTTTATTTATCGATGAGATGCATCAGCTTGTTGGCGCCGGAAAAACCGAAGGGGCAATGGATGCCGCTAATATTCTTAAACCTGCACTTGCCCGCGGTGAATTGCATGCAATCGGCGCTACTACTTTGAAAGAGTATAAAAAACATATAGAAAAGGATGCAGCATTAGAAAGAAGATTTCAACCTGTAATCATACAAGAACCGAGCGAAGAAGACGCAATATCCATTTTACGCGGACTCAAAGAACGTTACGAAGTTCATCATGGTGTAAGAATAACCGACGGAGCAATTGTTGCAGCCGTTCAACTTTCTAACAGGTACATAACGGATAGATTTTTGCCGGATAAAGCAATCGACTTAATTGACGAAGCAGCTTCCAAATTAAGAATTGAAATCGATTCGATGCCGGAAGAGTTGGATACTTTGGAAAGGAAAGTTAAACAACTTGAGATTGAACGGGAAGCTCTGAAAAGGGAAAAAGACGACGCTTCGAAAGCCCGTCTCGAAGAAATTAAAGAAGAACTTAGTAACCTTGAAGAAAAACGAAACGAGTTGAAAGCGCATTGGGAATTGGAGAAAGCTAAAATTAAAGAAATTAGAAAAATCAAAAGCGATATCGAAAATGCCAAAACGGAAGCCGACAGATATGAACGTGAAGGAAATCTCGGTAAAGTAGCCGAATTGCGCTACGGAGTAATTACAGACCTTGAGAAAAAACTTAAAGAGGAAACCAAAAAGTTAGCCGAAATTCAAACTAACAGCAGAATGTTAAAAGAAGAAGTGGAAGCCGAAGATATTGCCGAGATTGTTTCCAAATGGACCGGTATACCCGTTAGCAAAATGCTTGAAAGCGAAAAAAGCAAATTGCTGAGAATGGAAAGTGAATTACATAAACGCGTTGTTGGTCAAGATGAAGCGGTAAAAGCAGTATCGGATGCAATTAGAAGATCGAGAGCTGGTTTGCAAGACCCGTCCCGTCCAATCGGTTCATTTATTTTTGTTGGAACAACCGGTGTCGGGAAAACCGAACTTGCGCGTGCTTTAGCGGAATTCTTATTTAATGATGAACACGCAATGATTAGAATTGATATGTCGGAATATATGGAAAAGCATTCCGTTTCAAGATTAGTCGGCGCGCCTCCCGGATACGTTGGCTATGAAGAAGGCGGTCAACTTACCGAAGCGGTTCGTAGAAGACCTTACTCAGTTGTCCTTTTAGACGAAATTGAAAAAGCGCATCACGATGTGTTTAATATTTTACTGCAAGTGTTGGATGACGGTCGATTGACCGACAACCAAGGCAGAACCGTTGATTTTAAAAATACGATAATTATAATGACTTCAAACATCGGTTCTCACTTGATTCAAGAAAAACTTGAATCGTTTAATGAAAATAACTACAAAGAAATTCTTGAAGATTTGAGATTAAAGTTAAACGACTTATTGCGTAAAACTATTCGTCCTGAATTTCTGAACAGAATTGATGAGATCGTTTTATTCAAACCATTGCTAAAATCGGAATTGAAAGAGATTATAGATATTCAGCTGCAAAGGGTTGAAGATATGTTGAAGGATAAGAATATTCATATAGAAGTGGATGACTCGGTTAAGGACTTTTTACTTAAGACAGGTTACGATGTAACATTCGGCGCAAGACCTTTAAAACGCACTATTCAAAGGTATTTAATAAATCCGTTGGCGGCAGAATTATTAATGGGAAAATACGAATCCGGTGATACAATAAAAGCCACAATGGATGGCGATGTTGTTAAATTTAAGAAAAAGTAATTATACAAACCGGCAAACTAAGTTCCTAAACGGAGCTTAGTTTGTTGTTTGTTTATTCCGGCTTACGAAAATGGTAAAAATAATTAAATATCATAATATAAATTATTAATAAAGAGTATACATTTAAAACAAGAACTTTTATAAATCCAAGTCCAAAGACAAACAGAAAAGAAACTAATAAAAACAAAACATTAAAATAAACAGATAAAAATAAGGAACGGTAACGGATTAACATTCCAGCGCTACTTTCTTCTTTCTCTTCGGAAAATCCGATAAAAAACAATCCAAGAAGAATTAATAAACCAACTATTTCTTCACTTATGTTATTTGTTATAAATGTAAAATATTTACTCTGCAAAAATGATGAGTAAACTGCAAAAACTTTAATATTCAAACATTCAGGCTTAAATCCAAAATAGAACCTGTAAATTGCAAATGCCAAACCCGCAATAAGAAACAACCAGCCTGCTATTTTTAATTTATAAGGGAAAAGATAAAATCTCTTAAAGTTCATGTCACTCATTTTTAATAATTAGACGGATAAATATACATTCCGGCCGAAGTTCCGTCTTCCATTATAGCTTCTACAAATACTAATCCGAATTTATGATTAGCCCGGAAAATATATTTTTTTACTCCCGGCGCTATTGCATTTTGTTCGACGGTTATTGTTTTTATATAAAGCATTCCCCATTGGAAATCATCTTTATCCGATTTGGCAACTACTTTTCGCGTTATTGTTTCCCCGTTGGATAATTTTAAGGAATACGAATCTCCTACATTAGCATCGTATTTAACCAAAGTATGAGCTTTATGATCAATGTTGTTAAAGTCTTGTATTCCCTCCGATGTAATTTTATACTGAAGATCGGCATCTATTTTACCGTTATCGTCTATAAATGCGGGATAAATTGTTGAAACAACATCCGCAACATTAGCCAAACTACTAATTTTTGAAATATCCGTCGATACATGAATTGTTGCAACTCCGTTATCATTTTTTGTTATTTCTATTCCTTCCAGTCTGGTATAATCACCATTTATTTCAACAACGGTATAACCGGTATTGCCTACTTGCCCCAACGGAATCTTCGGATCGCCGCCTAAGTTATTTGCATCGTCTTGCGGATCATTTGTACCGCAAGATGAAATAAAGGCGGAAAGAATTAATATCATTAATAAATTTGTTAGTAATTTCATTTTAATACTCCGTTTAATTAAAAGGTATATTTTTAACTAACAGAATATGCGAAAGGAATTGAGCGGAATCAATGACACACTTGCGTCATTTTTTATAATAAAACTTCAGATTAATCCCTCGCGTATTGCTTTAACTACCGCTTGCGATTTTGAATGTACGTGAAGTTTTTCGTAGATATGTCTTATATGATTTCTAACCGTTTGAATACTGATAAATAATTTTCCGGCAATTTCGTTATTTTCCATACCGTCAACTATCAATTGTAAAATTTCCATTTCCCTGATCGAGAGATTTACGTCATCCGATTTTACAGGCACATAATCTTTAAATAAATCAATAACCTTTTTGGCTATACTGGCTGTCATAGGACTTCCATCGGTAATTACTTCTTCAAGGGCGCTTAAAATTTTTACGGGTGAAGATTTTTTTAACAAATAACCGTCGGCTCCTGCCAATATTGCTTTTAAAATATTATCGTCGTCATCAAAAACGGTTAACATTATTATTTTTACGGATGGCAATTTTTTTTTGATGTACGGAATAGCATCAATACCGCTCATTCCCGGAAGTCCAATATCCAACAAAACTACATTTGTATCTTCCGGAATATTATCTATACCTTCTTCGGCATTTTGAAATACCGATAAACATTTATAACCTTCGGTTGCATTAATTAAATGCGCCAATCCTTCTCTAAAATCCGGATGATCTTCTATAATTGTTACGTTTATCATATCAGTATAATTTTATGCATAAAATTCTGAATTAATTCCATTTATTCAATAACATACATACGTCATTTTATAATTACAATAATATTAGTTCCCTTACCCAAAGTCGAATCGACTTTAAATTCCGCATTAATTTCTTCACTTCTTTCTTTCATATTTCTAAGTCCGTGACCCTTATTTTTTGCTTTTTGAAAATCGAATCCGCTTCCGTTATCGGATATTTTTACCAAAAGCGTTTTGTTAGCTGATGAAATATTAATTTTTACTATGCTTGCATTTGCGTATTTAATTATGTTGTTAAGTGCTTCTTTAATTATCAAATACAAATTATGTTTTTTTAAGGCGGGTAAATGAATGCTGTTGATTAAGTCTTGATCATTTATAGAAAAGGCAATATTTTTTTCTTTGAAAAGATGTGTAAAATTTTCCCTAACCTTTAGAACGAACTGGGAAATTGTCTCCGGTTTCGGACTAATTGTCCAAATCATATCCGTTACGCTTTGTTTTGCATTATTTAGTAAATCAGCAGCTTTATTAAAATAAATAATAGCTTGCGCCGGATTATTTTTAAGCGATTGTTTAAGCAATTCCAAATAAATTGTTACACTGCTTAAGGTAGAAGCCAAATCATCATGTAAATCCCTTGAAAGTTTTTGCCGGATCTTCTGTTTTTCCAGTTCGCTTTCTCTTTTTAGATTCAAGCGTTCGTATAATAATTGCTGGATAAAGATAAGTCCTAACACCACCGATACAGGAAGAACGCTCGATAATAATAACTCTCTAAAATTAAACAGCGAGATCAAAATATAATAAGATATTAAAATTATTAAACTTGAAATTATAATATTTTTTAACGTCCAATTGAATTTTCTTTTACCTCTATAAATTGAAATGGAAAGAACAAAAAAGACAAAAAGCCATTTCACAAATTCAAAAAATCGATGAGGATCAAAAATTAATCTTATAAAATACCTTTTTACTATTGCAATAAACTTAGGAATTCCGCTAATATCCGAAATTGCAATAATGTTACCGGGCAAAATATTTTTTATCAATTTAACTTCGCCCAGTGGGAATACAATTTTAATTATAACAGGTGACGAATAATAAAGGGGGATAATTTTTACAAAATCATCGCACGAAGCATAACCTGAACCGGCTTTAATTTCCGTGTAATAAAGTATATATTTTTTATCATCTAAATTCCGGGTTGGATAGACATAAATTTTCGTTCCTACGGCAGAGCTGTTATTATTGAACCCTGAGATTTTCAGAGTTACAAAATTACTATCGGAAAACTTATTACGAAGGAAGGTGCTGCTACCGCCAACGTAATTTGCCGCATACAGGTCGGGACCGCCGTTATTATCAAAATCGGCAACTGCGGTTCCCGTACCGTAACCGTTAACCCCAGCTCCGTAAAGACCGGTATTATCAATAAAAATTCCGCCGTCAATATTTTTATAAAATTTATCTTTACCTACATTTGCCAAATATAAATCTTTTAAACCGTCTCCGTCAAAGTCGGCCGAAGAAACACCGTAACTTTTCAAAGTATCGGTTCCAAAAAAAGTCTCCGTCATATCTATAAACTTTCCCCTGCCATTATTCAAGTAAAATTTATTCGAAGTTTTTCTGTTTGTAACGAACAAATCGGGATCGCCATCATTATCGATATCCGTAAAAACAACACCGTTACTTTTAGTATAAGCATCTCCCCCCACAAAAGCAGAATCGGTATAATCAACAAATTTCAAAGTTCCGGTTTCTTTTAACAGATTTTTGTATAAATTATTTTTTTTAGACCAATTTGCCACATATAAATCAATATCTCCGTCATTATCAATATCAGAAAATGAAGCGCCTGTTCCGCCGTACCGGGAAATAAGGTTAGCCTGCTGTGTAATTTCCATAAATATTCCGGCGCCGTTATTAATATATAATCTGTTTGTCGTATTTTCGTTAACAATAAAAACATCCAAATCACCGTCATTGTCTACGTCGCCAGAAACAACTGCATTTGTTCTGTCGCTTTGTTTTCCTATTCCGCCGGAAATATTCGAATAATCGACAAAATAACCATCGCCTAAATTATGATATAATTTATTTTTGGAATTTAACGAAGAGACATAAAGATCGATGTTGCCGTCATTATCAAAATCTCCGGCACAAGCGCCCAGGTTTAATTCCCTTACCGTTCCTTTATTTTCAAGTTGTTCGCTTAATCCTCTTTCTTCACTTTCGTCAATAAATTTAAAATTGCCTTTATTTATATAAAGATGATTTTGTCCGAATAAACCGCATGTAAATATATCCGTTAAGCCGTCTCCGTTAAAATCCACAGCTACAACTCCATATTCGTCGTTAATCTCTTTTGCTTCAAAATAAAATGTGGACCGCTTAAATCCTTTCCATATCCGTTTGGTATGTTTTATTGTACCGATACCATAACTTAACAAAACTCCGTTATCGCCGCCTATCAAAGCAATTTTTGGGGATACTGCTTCAACGGAATTTAGAGTTTCGGTAATATTGCTTTTTTCCCGAAACAACCTGCCGTTTACAAAATGTAAAATTAATCCCTCAATTCCGGCTGCAATAATCTCATTGTTTTCCGGAACGGAAAAGTCATTAATATTTTTTAGTCGATTATCTTTAAAAATCACTTCAATTTTTTTATTGCCTGTATTTAATTTTCCCATTACACTATCCGAATAAAAATATATAAACGAACCATAATTCTTTATTAATCTTATATTGTAAGGAAGATTAAATTTTTCCCACTTCTTATTTACATATTCAAATAAATTTCCGCTTTGGGAAAGTATCCACAAACTATTTGTTTTTGTAATTATTACTTTTTTAATCACATCATTATTCACGGGAACCAAATAATTCCATTTTCCATTAGTCATTTTTGCAATTTCACCTAATCCGCTTATAACTCCGTTTTTAGAATCCGTAAATTTCATGGAGTAAATTGAATTAGCTAAAGGACAGAATAATTTCTTCCAAAACTTACCGTTCCAATAATATAAAATTGATTCTTGATATTTAGTTTTAGCATTAACCCAAATGGAATTGATATTGTTTGCATAAATACTTGTGGGTTTAGCAGGAGGTTGCGGTAAAAACTTTTGCCAGATACCGTCTTTTAGAACCATTATTATATCCGCACCGCTTATTCCGGAGGCAGACGAAAACATTTTAAGATATTTGATTTTGGAAAAAGTAGGTACTTGTTCTAAATTCCAGGTAAAATTATTTAAGGTTTGAGAAAAAAGAGATTGATAAAAAAATAAAAACATACAAAGATACTTTATAAAAGTAAAAGAAACGGTATGGAAATTTGCTTTTCTTCTCATTGAGAAAGTTATATTTATACAACAAAAGTTCTAACAGACTTTAATTTGAATTGTTATCACAAATATAAATAATAATTTTGGGCAGCGTAACTAAAACTAATTTTTGTTTACCTTAACTACAACTTTACCAACCGATTTACCCGATTGTAAATATTTAATTGCAGAATGTATATCATTAAATGAAAATTTTTTACCAATTAAAGGTTTTGTTAAATGTAATTCATTCAGTTTGTCAACCATTCCGGCTAATTGTTCTTTTTGATCCCATAACCAAATTAAATTAAATCCCATAACGGAACGGTTTGTGTTAATCATTTTTAAAGGATCGATTTTCGGTCTGGACAAATATTTGAAAAGGAGTTTTGGATAGTTTAGCATTAAACTTTTTGTATTGAAATTTGCCGAACCGTAAGAAATTAATCTGCCTTGAGGCGATAATAAAGCAAAGCTATCTTTAAAAATTTTTCCGCCGATACATTCCATTACCAAATTTAGATTTCTTCCATTCAATTTCTCAATTAATTGTTTCGTAAAATTTTTCCCTCTAACAATGATTTTGTTATAACCTTCTTGTTTACAAAGATCATACTTTTCGTTTGAACCGATAGTACCGATTGTAAAAGCATCAAATTTTTTGGCTATTCTATTAGCGTAAATTCCCACTCCTCCGGCAGCGCTATGAATTAAAACCGTTTGACCCGGCTTAATATTTCCTAACTCAACCAACCCGTAATAAGCAGTTAAACTATTTACCAAAAATCCGGCACCTTCTTCAAAGCTCCAAGTTTCCGGTAATTTTACCAGATAATTAAAATCAATATTTATAATATTTGTATATGCGCCAAACCTTGTTAAGCCCATTACCTTATCGCCAACCTCAAACTTCCCGGCATTTTTCCCTTTTTGTATAATTACACCCGAATATTCAAGTCCCGGAACAAATGGTGTTTTGGGAGTTGCGCTATACAAACCCAACATTGCAAAAATATCGGCAAAGTTTAATCCTATTGCTTTTACTTCTACCGTTATTTCATTAGCGGAGGGTAAAGTTAAATTTTCCTTTCCAGGTTTCAGGTTATTTAAGTTGCCGGTTTTATCAATTTTATATACCAGTCGATTCATGCAGTTAAAATACAAAAGGATTGGGGAAAAGGACAAATAAGAATTTCGCCAATAATAATAATTATACTTTATTTTCACTTGTTGGTCAACTTGCCAAGTTGACCATTTAACTGCAAAATGTAGAACATGTTATTGTAAGGCGACAACATAGCATGTTTTCTTACAAAGATAAACCAATATATGGTTGAAGGCAAATAATAATAAAATAGGTGCAATGGTAAAACTACGGGGTTTTATTTTAAAGCTAATTGATTAGTTGTTTTCACAAGTCGTTTAGCTAAACTTTTTAGGATATCGACGGTAACATCGGGATATTTTTCAGCCAACACTTCAAGAGGGACTTTAATTTCATAAACTGCCGAATCTTCCAAAGCAATAACGGAAGCGCTTCGTGTATTCTGTAAAATCATTGCCAGTTCGCCTACAATTGAACCTTTTGTATCAATTTCGGTAATTAATTTATCTTTTTTGAATATTCCAAGTTTACCGCTTTCTAAAATGAAAATCTCTTTTGCCTCATTTCCTTCGTATGTTAAAACATCACCTTTTTTATAGAATTTCATTTTACCTCCATTTTACTATTATTTATTTTCGAACATGAAGTATAAAATGTTTAGAGAAATAAAATATTTGAGAATGGAAAATTTAGAATTGAGAACTGTATAAAATTATTATATTGTTAATATCTTTGTCGATCAGAAAAGATCGTAATAAATCAACGTCTTATTATTCGGATTTCTAAATTCTGACTTTTCGCTTCTACTTTTAACGTTTTTGCTTGCCGCCAATCACTGACTGTTTACGTTATTTCCTTAAAAACTTTCAGTCAATTTTCTTAACTCAATAGATTTTGTATAGAATTCATCCAGGGTTAACTCTTTCAAATAAATCATTCCGTGTGCTGCTCTAACACGCGGACTTTCGTTATTCAGGAAGAAATTGTTACCCAAGCAAAGTCGTATTGTATCGTATTGATCAACTTGAACTTTATGGGCCAGGCGGTAAAACGGACCGTCAAATTCCCAACTCGGAAAGCTTGCGTTTTTCTGCGAGCCGTAACTTTTCATAAATGCATTTTCCAAAATCGCAAAAGAATTAAGGCTTACAGGAACGTAAATATTAGCTTCGGAAGGATGGAAACGGTACCAAATATTTCTATAACCCCAAACTCTTAAATTGGAAACATCCGCTTCTTTTTCATACAACTTAAGAGCTTCCGAAATTGCTTGCAAAACTTTGTAGTGTGTATCGGGACCGCTTCCTTCGGGATCGAGAGCAACAGTAACGATAGTTGGTCTTACTTTCCTTAACAATTCCAAAACGGGAATTACATCTCTTCGCAATTCCGGATTTTCGGTAAATATTTCGCCTTGGTAAAATCCCAGTCGCAAGTGCGATACACTATCCGAGTTAAAACCCAAATATGCCCATAGAATTTCCTCTTCCCATTCACGCAGCATTCCTTTGTATTTTTGCATTTGGGGAATGTCTTTTTGTCCGGGATATTGTTTTTGAAAATATTTAATCAGTTCCTTCACTTTTTCCTGAAGATACATATATTCATATTTTCCATACAACTCGACTAAATTTCTCAAAAGTCTACGTGAAGTTGCTTCGTTTTTAAGTGTTCTGCTATGAAATGCAATTCCGTCCAAATATAAATTAACATCTCTGTTCCTGCCTTCAATAAATTCAGGCTTAAAATAATTCTTTTTAAAACGTTTTTTAAATTCCGGTTTTCTTAAAAAACCCTTTAATATTTCCAATACTTCAATCATATAACTATTTGTTACAGCCGTAAATCCGCTTGTAAGCGTTGTAAAGTGATGTTTATTAGAAGCGGTTCTCACAAGATGAACAATATACGGCAAGTATCCTAACATAATATCATCGTGATGCGGAGCTGTATGCAGAATGGTTTCGTTTTCTAGAACGGCTAATCCCTTGTTAAATCTTTCGTTCACCGCAGTGTTAATTAAGGCATTTATTTTTCCAGGTGATTTTCCTGTTTTTTTCAAAACCAAATTGGCAAGTTTATCATTTTTATAATCATTAATTGTTAAATCTTTAATTTGTTTGTTTTTTGCTTTTGCAAGATTTATTACCGCCCGTTCCATGGATGCTTGTGAAAGCGGAGTTTCGTTTTGCAAGTTCACAAATCTTCTTTCGGTCAAGCGTAACGCCGCTCCGTTAGTAAGATAGAATCTTGCATTTTTTAATTTTTGCAATACCGTAGCCGGATATTCGTTTGTTTCCCCGTTCTCAATTGACGCTTTAATAATATTTGCTTTTGCTTCGCCCGCAGCAATAATAATTGCCGTCGCATCTTTCTTATATGTAATAGTATTTAGTCCGATTGTAATAACCAACCGGTTTCGCGCCACTTCAATTCCACCTAAATCGGTTGCGGCGGCAGCCTGAGTTTCGTAATTTGTTTCGGTTAACCGAGTGGTTGAAAAATGATCGCTTCCTTTTACGTTAAATCCAATGTGTCCGTCCGGACCAATACCGCCAAGGAAAAAACCTATTCCTCCCATTTCTCTTATCTTATTTTCATAGTTCGTACAAAACTCGTCCACAATTTCTATAGTCTTTTTTTGAAGTCTTTCAAGCCGGTTGCTTGCAAAACGTGTTCTTAATGAGAGATCAACTTTTTGATCGGGAAAAACTTCGTTTAACGGTAAATTTTCTGCTGTTCCTATTTTATTTGTATTTATTAACAAAGCTTTCCTAGGATCAAGACCCAAATTGCTGATATAATATTTTTGTATATAGAAATAAAAACTGTTATGTTGAGCAGAATTAATCGGATAGAACTCGTCAATCTGGACAAAATGTAAACTTTTTAATTGAGGTTTATTAGTCGGGTCCAAACCAACTTTTGCAATTTCATCTTTTACTTTTTTTGTTTTCCAATTATTTACAAAGTATGAAACCCATTTGATAAAGTGTTCCGGAGTTTTTCCCGTTGGTAAAGAAATTACTCCGCCGGGATTATTCTGCACCCATTCAATAAACCGCAGCGCCGTTAATTTTCCAAGTTCGGGAAAGTTATCGACTTGGATAATGGGAATTTTTTCTGTCGGTTCATAGATTAACTTTTTACGGGAAAGTTCCAGATAATATTGTTCTACTTTGGAAATATTTTTTACTTTTAATTTTGAATAAATTGAATTTTGCATCTATTCCACTCACTTGTTTAACTATTAAAAATAATTTGGAAGTCAAAGTTACATTAATTACGGAAAGAATAAAATACAGTTCACATATTTTAACCTAAATTGCACCGCCTGTTTTAAACATTATACCAATAAAAACAAATCCTATTGAAAGTAGAGTTACCACAAAAATATTTAACGCAAAAGCTTTAAGATTATTTTCGTTTAGCTTAGGCAATATTTTTGACCGCGCATAAACGGTCAAAAGAAAAGTAATGACTAAAAGCGAAAGCTTTCCAACAATTAAATGAGAATAAATTAATTTAAAAGAAAACCACGTTGCAATGTCAGGAACAAAATAATATGCCAACCAGAGACCGGTAAGGAGTTGCAGAATTAAAATGTGAATAGATATTTTGTTGTAGTCCTTTTTAAGTTGATCAATATTTTCAGGCGATTTGTTTTTTAGCGCTTTCGGTAAAGAAGTAAATGAAAGCATTAAGTATCCGCCTACCCACGTTGTTGCGGATAATATATGTATTAATAAAATAATCGTTTTCATTACGGTATCACTTTCTTATTTTATTTAAAAAAAATTAACACCAAAGATAGACAGAAATTTATTGAAAACTTATTCCGCATACCTGTTTTTTTAATTTTATTATTTATTACAATAAAATACTTTATTTTACAGGATATGTAAATGCGAAGCCGAAACCGAAGATTTGTTTGGCATTTTTGCCGTAAATATCAATTGGAAAGTTTAATACTAAAATAAAATTATCATTCCTTTCGATAGTTGTACCGATATTAATCGTAAATTTATTTTTATTTACCCTATCTGAATATGAAGAATAATAAAGACCAAGGATCAGTTGAATTTTGTTAACATAATAACCTAAATCCGAGTAAATAAAAAAATCGGGATTATTAATTCCACTGTTTAGATGAAACTGGTATTCCAAATTCAAGTCGAAAGACATGTTTTGTGTAAACTCCTTGGAATAAATAATTCCCGCAGCAATTGAATTATCAAATTCGTTAACGGAATTTGTCTTATTGGAAATAGTATAAATTTTATTGCCTAAAGGAGTATTAAATCCGGCAAGAAATGCGAACGAATTTTTACCCCGGTTCAAAAAATTATATTTCAATCCCAAGCTGAAAGAAGACGCATCGCCGGGAATTGAAAATCCCGCTTCAAATCCGCTCAACACTCCGTAAGTAAATCTAAAGTTAAGTTGCGAAGTTGTCTCCAAACTGTCCTTCCCGTGAAATGAATGAATTAAACTTCCTTCCCCATTCCAATATTTAGAAGAAAAACCTAATAAAAATGAAGGTTCAAATTCAAAGGTATTAACCGGAACGGTTTCCGTATTAATTGCCGATAATTTTGAAGCGGAAACACCGGAAACCTGAGCGATTATAAGATTTTGCAGCACTAAACAGCTAATAACCGTAAACAGAATTAATTTCATTTGTGAATTTTCTTATTTAGATTTAATCCAAATATAAATAAAAACCATTTTTATTACAAAACATGTTATAAAAAAATATAAGTGTGTAATAAAGTTTGAATATTAGTTATATTTATCTTAATTAATAAACCGATTTTTTGAAAATTTAATTTAGAATGTCATTAAAATTTATTCAATATTTATTAAGTCAATATTTTAATTATTTTTACTATATTCAATTTTTCGCAACCAACTAAATTTAAGGAGAACCCGGAAATGAGCAAAATTAAATTAGCATTTATTCTGTTATTTATGATTATACTGAATACTAATGCTTTTTCACAAAACATTAAAGAATCTTTATTCAAAGATGCAAAATCAAAACTCGAATCTGCAAAAAAAGTTAAAGCAGATATTTTATCACCGACAAATTTTGAAAAAGCAATGGATTATTACAAAGAAGCCGAAGATGATTTCAAAAGCGGATCCGATTTAGCCGATATTAAAGAGGAATTAAAAAAATCGGTGAGCTATCTCGATAACGCAACTAAGGTAGTGAAACTTGCCAAAATAACCTGTGCAGATGCTATAAAAGCAAGAGAAGATGCTGTATCTGCAAACGCAGAAAAAAATGCTCAATCACTTTGGAACGATGCAGAAAGCCGATTTAGAGATGCTTGCGAACAATTAGAAGACGGTGACACAAAAGATGCATCGAGTTATTCAAAGGAAGCCGAACAACTTTATAGAAAAGCAGAGTTGGCTGCAATTAAAGTTGCTTATTTAGAGGACACTTGGAATTTAATAAAAAAAGCAGACGACCAATCAATTGATGACAGAGCGCCTAAAACACTGGCTAAAGCTAAAAAGTTAATTAAAAAAGCAGAAAAGGCATTACAAGAAAATCGCTATGATACCGACGTTCCGCGTACTTTGGCCAAAGAAGCAAATTACGAAGTTAAACATGCATTTTTTATAAACGATTACATAAAAAATGTGGAAGATTCCGATAAGTCACTTGAAGATATAATTTTGCAATGTGAATCTGCTTTGAATAAAATTGCTGTTGCTCTTAACTCTAAACCCGACTTTAGTTTAGGATTTGAAAAAGTTGCCGGTCATTTAGCCGGATTGGTTACGGATTTGCAAAGCGAAAATGACAGTTTGGCAAACGTTTTAGAAGAAACTCAGCAAAAAGTGGTCCTTCTGGAAAAACAAGTCAGCGGAATGTCTAAAGAAAAATCCAAACTTGCCGAACAAATGGCTAAAATCGCAAAGATCCGCCAACAATACGAAAGTATAAGGAAATTATTTAATGATAATGAAGCATTAATTTATAAATCGGGTAACGATATTATAATTAGACTTGTAGGATTAAGTTTTCCCTCGGGCAAAGCCATTATCGAGTCACAAAATTTCGGATTGCTTGCCAAGGTTCAAAAAGCAATTAAATTAGTTCCGAATTCAAAAATTACAATTGAAGGACATACAGATTCGTTTGGAAGCGATGACAAGAACATGGAACTTTCTCAAGAAAGAGCGAATTCCGTCAAACAGTATTTGCTTGCCAATATGAATCTATCACCCCAAGACGTTACGGCTATTGGTTATGGCGAAACTAAACCGATTGCAAATAATCAAACTAAAGAGGGAAGAGCTAAAAACAGAAGGATTGACTTAATAATTCATACAAATTCCAGCATGTAAATTACTTTAAGCCCGACTTTTCTACTTGGCCGCCTTAGGCAGAAAAAGTTGGGCATTTAATTTCTATCGTAAGAGGAGCATCTTCGTCGTTTCAGTAAAATTACCGGTTTTTAATTTATAGAAATTTACTCCACTTGGACCATTCGCTGCATTCCATTCAACCTTATAATTACCCGGAGGTTGTTTTTGATTTACTAGTGTTGCAACTTCTCTTCCGAGGATGTCATAGACTTTAAGGGAGATAAACAACCCCACCCTTACTCCCTCCCCTTGGTAAGGGGAGGGTTGGGGTGAGGTCGGTACTGAGTATTTTAGGGTCGTTGTTGGGTTAAACGGATTTGGGTAGTTTTGGGAAAGCGCTAAGTTTTTAGACAACGTTTTTTGAGAAGTTTTTTCAACACCTATAAAATTATTTTTCCATTCTATTTGGTTTTATGTGGGCAAAGTCAATCATACCGGTCAAAAATTATTTAACATAATTATATTATTGACTAATAATTTAAATTACCTCGAAAGAAGCACAAAAGAAATGCAATGAGAAAAAGTTCAACAATAGTTTGTCAAAACGTTTCTCTCAAGGAATGCTTAATTATAATTAATAAAACTAATTTTTAATAGGAAAAATGTCAAGATTAAGTATTGCTGATTTAATGTTCCTTGAAACGGAATACCGGATTAATTTTACAGGGAAAACCCCGGCTTTTTTCAAAGGGGAATCCAAAGAATTGTTCTACCGGCTAAGCGTAACTTTAACTTCAAATTCAATCGGATCGGTAAAAGCGGAATTTCTTGCTTGCGGTCTTCGTCTTCTTCCCCTTCTCATTCCGCCGGTTCTGCTTCCCTTCCCGATGCGCGGTGATGCAGAGACATTTTCCCGTAAGGGTTTTTCCGGTTTACTTGTAGAAAACTTTAACATTAAATTATTATTATCGAGTGCAGTTAAATTTAAGGGAAAGTATTTCCCGGCTCTGTTTGGTATTTTTAATTCGTAGACTAATCTACCGGTATTGTAACCCAATCCGATCTTCACTCCGTTTTTATCCGTTAAAGAGTAAGCTCCGAGAGGAAAACTGTCATCATTAAATACCAAATACTCACTATTATTTAATCTAATATTGTTAATCATTTTCTCAATTATTTTACTGCCGTATGGATTTCTGTTGGATTTTACAAATCTTTCCGGCATTGCTCTTTCTTTTTTAATGGGATATTGAATACCGATGGTTTCCCCCTTTTCATTCCCCGGTTCAAACCAAATTGTAAATCCCATCTTAAGGATTTTAATTATGTTTCCCTTATCGGCTGTGGATAAAGAGATATATAAATTATCCGGGTCGTTTAAAACTCCGACAGCCATTTTTTCATCTTTGAAATACTTTAGCTTTCCGTTCCAATCATTCAGCTTCCCGTCAATTTTAATTTGTTGGTTAAGTTTACTACTCACAATAGAATAACTGCTGCATCCTGAAGATATAAAAAGAACAAGCAGAACAAATAAAAACACTTTTCTCATAAGGACGATTCCCGGTAATTTTAATTTGATAGGATTTCTTGAATTTATTTTTAGACAACAAACATTAACCGAAGGTTTAACTGAATAACAATTTTCTTTTTACGAACAGAGTTATAATTTTTTGCTATATTGCAAAAGCCCGTAACTTAAAAGTAAACCCGGAGAAAAAATGAAAGTCAAAGTTTTCACTTCCGTTCTAAAATTATTTATTCTTTTTTCGTTATTGTTTTCCGTTAATTCACCGGCTCAGAATTCATCCGGAATACAAACACCGGAAAAATATTTTGGTTTTAAACCCGGAACCGATAGAATGCTGATTGATTACGAACAATTAATTTCCTATTTACAGAAAGTTGATAAGTCGTCTTCCAGAATTAAATTGGTTGAAATAGGTAAATCACCGCTCGGAAAGAAGATGTATATATGTTTTATTTCATCGGCAAAAAATATTTCAAATCTTAACCGATTAAAAAAAATAAATAAAGAACTTGCATTAAATTATGAATTAAACGGAAGTGAACGGGAAAAATTATTTGACGAAGGTAAAGTTTTTGTTTTGGCAACATTATCAATGCATTCGGATGAAGTCGGTCCTTCCCAAGCAGCACCTTTAATTGTATATGATTTGGCTACTACCACTGATTCTTTAAAACTTTCGTGGCTGGAAAACACGGTCTATATGATGGTTCCTTGTCATAATCCCGACGGAATGGATATGGTTGTAAATCATTACAAAAAATATAAAGGAACAAAGTATGAAGGAAGTTCCATGCCAGGAGTATATCATAAATATGTTGGACATGATAACAACCGCGATTTTGTTACTCTAAGTCAGAAAGACACTAAAGCAATAGCAAGAATTTACAATACAGTTTGGTACCCGCAAGTGATGGTGGAAAAACATCAGATGGGCTCTACAACGGCGCGCTATTACGTCCCGCCCCCGCACGATCCGATTGCGGAAAACATAGATGCCGGAATTTGGAACTGGTCGGGAGTGTTCGGGTCGAACTTAATTACAGATATGACGAAAGACGGATTAACCGGTGTATCGCAGCATTATTTATTCGATGATTATTGGCCGGGTTCTACCGAAACATGTATCTGGAAAAATGTGATAGGCTTTTTAACCGAATGTGCAAGCGCCGATTACGCTAAACCCGTTTATGTTGAACCGACGGAATTAAACGCGCGCGGTAAAGGTCTATCCGAGTATAAAAAAAGTATAAACATGCCCGCACCGTGGAAAGGCGGATGGTGGAGACTATCGGACATTGTTAAATACGAAATCTCCTCCACAATGTCTATAATTAAAACCGCTGCGTTGCACAAAAAAAGAATACTGCAATACAGAAATGATCTTTGTAAAAAAGAAGTTGAGTTGGGAAAAACCCAACCGCCGTATTTTTATATTCTGCCGTTAAAACAGCACGACGGAAGCGAGCTTGTTGAAACCGTTAATTTATTAAAAGAGCACGGAGTTGAAATTTATAAATTAAATTCCAAGTTAAAGATTGACGGACGGGATTTTAATACGGGAGATATTGTTATTCCTTTATCCCAACCTTACCGTGCTTTTATTAAAGAAGTAATGGAAAAACAAAACTTCCCCGTTCGTCATTATACACCAAATGGGAAATTAATAAAACCTTACGATATTACAACTTGGTCACTTCCCTTACACAGAGGTCTTACATCAATAGAAGTTGACACGAAATCCGCAAAACTTAATAACTCATTGCAAAAATTGAGTTTCCCTTTCTCGCTCAATTTACCTGAACCGGCGAACTACAAAGCCGCATTTTTTACGGCAAATAATAACGAAAGCTACAAGGCCGCTTTTACCGCCAAGAAAATGGGATTAAAGGTTGAACGGTTAACCGGAAATGTTAACGTCGATGGAAAAACTATTCCCGAAGGAAGTTTTGTAATTTACAAAAACAAAAAAATTCACTCGCTATTAAAAAACTTAAAAGTATCGCCCTTGTTTGCCAAGGAAAAAATTGCTGTTAATTCGAAACCCTTAGCTGTACCGAGAATTGCACTGATTCAAACATACTTTCACGATATGGATGCGGGCTGGACGAGATTCATTTTCGATACGTACGATATCCCGTATAAAGTTGTCCATCCGGGAAAAGTTGAAAAAACAAACTTTAAAAATTTTGATATTATAGTATTTCCCAACGCTAATAAAGATATTCTAATGAGCGGAAAATACAAATCTAAAAATGATTATTACCCGAGCAGTTACCCGCCTGAGTTTACGAAAGGAATTGGAAAAAAAGGGATGCAGAAAATATTATCCTTTTTGGATAAAGGCGGTAAAATTATTTCTTGGGGAAACTCAACCGGACTATTTATGGGAACATTAACATTGGAACACGGAAAAAACGAGAAAGAGGAATTCAGGCTTCCGGTGAATGACATATCAAGTTCGCTCCGGAAAAACGGTTTGTATGTTCCGGGTTCGCTGGTCAGA
>JALSTI010000045.1 GCA_026983795.1 Melioribacteraceae bacterium | reverse complement strand
GGGTTCGCTGGTCAGACTTAAACTAAAAAAAGATCATCCATTAACTTACGGAATGGAAAACGAGGTTGGAATTTTCTTCCGGGCAAAACCTGTATTTACAACGTCAATCCCTCATTTCGATTTGGACCGGCGTGTAATCGGTTACTTTCCGGAAAAGGATATTTTGCTGAGCGGTTACGGTGAGAAAATAGAAAAACTTGGAAACAAGGCCGGTTTGGTCTGGGTAAAGAAAAACAAGGGACAATTGATTTTATTTGCGTTCAATCCGCAATTCAGGGCTTCTACGCAAAGTACTTACAAACTGTTGTTTAATGCGCTCTTGTTAAATTGATTTATAACTTACTCAATTTGACCGATGAATTTTATAAACCGTTAAAACGGTTATGAAATTAAGGTTTCCGGTGTCCTTAACCCACGACTTAAGTCATGGGTTAATAAGCAAAACTAATAAACGGTCAACTTGAGTAATTTATTTAAACCGGAGTTAAATAAAGCGGTTCTTAATAGCCGCTGCTTTCTCCGATAAATTTGTGCCATGTATTGCTAATTATATTAAATATTTTTATAATGATATCATAAAATTTAATAAGGTTTAAATGAAATACGAAATATCCCAAGAAATTTTTCGGCAAACATTAGAATGCGATCGAGATATTGAATGCTTAGTCCCCGGAAACCAACCCAGCTGTTCTATAAAAGATTGTGTAAATCAAAAAGTGCATTTTATTGCTAAACACAACAGACATTGCCCTTACCATTTGCATTTCGGAAATGAAATTATATGTACATGTCCCGTAAGAAAAGAGCTTTATAACAGGTATAAGGTTTAGCTATTTTAAAATCCGATTCATTTTGCCTAAATGACATATCTTTTAAAATAAATTTCTAATATTGGCTTAAGATTTAAAACTCAAAAAACTTCTTAAATGCTCATTTGAAGGTCGTAAGTAAAACGTAAAAAAGTTTTAGGACCAAGGCAGGATGTGTCTTACCGCTTCTATATGGAATCAAGCAACCGGTATTTCCAAACCGGTTTATTTCAAATTCTTCAATTATCGAACTCAGAATGCCGCATTTTTTTCATTCCGAAACATGAATGAATTCTAACTGGAAATTTTCTAAATATGGAATTATATAGTTTTTTACTCAAATCAAACTGCTGCTGCAACTATCCAATGATAAAAAAGCCCTGCAAATATTATTTACAGAGCTTAAAAGTGCACCCTGGGGGACTCGAACCCCCGACCAATTGATTAAGAGTCAACTGCTCTACCAACTGAGCTAAGGGTGCACCGCAAAAATAAATATTTTTCCAAAAGTAAACCACTTTATTATCGTTCTATTTTTAATGTTATTCATAGCTATATTTTGTAATTTGTATTATGGATGTTTTAACAATTATACTGATAATTTTAGGGTTATTACTTACCGTAGCGGGAATTGCCGGTTGTATAATTCCCGGCGTTCCTGGTCCCCCGCTAAATTATTTGGCTTTAATTTTATTGGAAATCGCCGACAATTCACTTTATTCAACTAAATTTCTTGTATGGTTTGGAATAATTACAGTTATTGTTTATTTCCTTGATTATATTTTACCGGTACTGGGCGCAAAGTTATATAACGCTTCTAAATACGGTATTTGGGGATCGCTGGCGGGAATGATAATTGGAATATTCTTTTTCCCACCTTTCGGAATGATAATAGGAATTTTTATTGGAGCAATTACCGGTGAATTGATTGCCGGAAAAGAACATTCGGAAGCGTTACGGGTTGGTATTGCAACTTTTATTTTCAGTATTGTTGTTATGGTAATAAAATTGGGACTATCCGTTACACTTACATTCTTTTTTCTTAAATCGGTTGTTGATATTATAGTTTCTTAATCTGAATTATTATGAAAAAATATATATTTCTTCTTTTCGCTATTCTGTTCAGTTGCAGGCAAAATCCAAAACCGCTTAATTATAAACCGGACACACTTGTCGACGATATCGGCGTATCTATTAAACTGAATAAAATACCGGAAAAGGTGATAACATTAGCGCCTAATTTAACGGAAATGATTTATGAACTTAACGAGGGTAATACGCTAATAGGAAATACGAAATATTGCAATTATCCCAAAGAGGCCAAATCGGTGGAAAAAGTCGGAGATATGCTTTCGGTAGATTATGAGAAAATTGTATCGTTGAAACCCGATTTAATTTTTATGACCGTCGTGGGAAATTCTAAACAATCTTATGAAAAATTAAAAGCATTAGGTGAAAAAGTCTTTGTTTCTAATCCCACTAATTACGCCGGAATAAAAAAAACTTTTCTTGATATGGGAAAAATTTTCCATAAAGAAAAACTTGCATTGCAAAAAATTGCAAAATGGGATTCGGTTATTAATAAAATTAATAATAAAACCAAAAATCAGAAACATCCCAAAGCAATGTTTTTGGTTGCAATAAAACCAATAATGTTAGTAGGGAAAAATTCATTTATAAATGATATCCTCACAATTGCCGGATTGCAAAACATTGCCAGCGACACAAAAGTGAACTACCCTGTTTTTAGCAGGGAAGAAGTATTAAAAAGAAATCCCGAATATATAATTCTGTTCAAGAGTAACTCCAACTCAATAAATCTAAAAAGCGTTTACCCCGAATGGAAAAATATTAATGCAATTAAAAAAGATCATGTTATATTTGTAGATGCTGATTTGTTTGCACGCCCCGGTCCCCGTTATTATTTGGCGGTAGAATTTCTCTACAACAAAATACACCGGCAGCATAAATAGACAGTTTAACGTTATGCGTTATATTTAGTAATAATAATGATTTAAATTAACGATAGTTTTAAGTCCTTTAAGTGATCTTGCCAAAATAATTTTTTGGACTTTATTAAATTAGAATTAGTTTTTTGCTGTAGTAAAAATTTCTGATGTTATTTTGAAAAATTAAACTCCGACCGGTAATCCCCGGAGACGGAATTTGCATTAAATGTTATTTGATTTGTTCCCGGTAATTCAATTGCGGTAGAGGGCTATTTTCCTCTACCGCATAAACGCATGAAGTCTTTGGCTGTTTATTTAAGCAATAGCATCTTGCGCGTCTGTGAAAATTTTCCCGCCGTTAAACGGTATAAATACAATCCGCTTGGCAAATTGCTTGCATCAAACGTTACTTCGTAATTTCCCGCTTTTTGTCTCTTATTTACTAATACCGCTACTTCACGACCCAATACATCGTAAACTTTTAGGTTAACAAAAACCCCCCTTGTATTCCCCCCTTTATCAAATGGGGGATTTAGAGGGGTTTTAATTGAATATTGTATTGTAGTTGTAGGATTAAAAGGGTTCGGGTAATTTTGGTTTAACGTATATTGCTTGACTATTCCTTTGGGATTTATAACTACAATTTCATATTCCGATTTCTTTTCAGATTCATCGCCAACAGCCGCATATACTTTTACATTGTAACCACAACACTGAATAATATTCTGTACTACAATTTCGTGTTTGGTAATTTTTACAGGTAAAAAGATTTCGGAGAGGTAATTATTGCCAATAAACATTGCGCTGATACCATCCGCCAAAAACCGGATTGTAAATTTGATTAATTATGAATTGCATAATTATTATTACTTAAATCTAAAAATGTCGATACTTATTCTATATGAATTTATAGATAAATCCAGTTATTTAATTTTAATAAAAAGTCGTTTTTTCAAATACTATGGTTTTTAGATCCGGTATGTCTTTGATTCAAACACTTTGTTTTCCGGGCAGAGGTTTTACCTGTAAAATTTCAACAGCTTATTCATTTTTCAAAAAAAGTTTGTAATATATATATTAAAATTTCTAAATTTTTATCTGTTACCGACCGGATTAAAATTATTGTCAATGATTAATTATTTATGAGAATGTTATGAAAAGTTTTATTGTAATTATCTTGGTAATTCTTTTTGTTTCTGCTTGTTCAAAAGAAGAAGAACAAAGGCTGCAATTGTTTACCCCCGAAGCTTTTGCTTACGATGTAGGAGATGCTTGGGAAGTAAACGTTACGTTTCATGCAAAAGGGTTTACCCAAAAAGAGGAAAATTCACAGTACTATTCAAAGTTAGATTACAGCATCGATCTTGTTACGCCGGATAAAGACACTTTAAAAAACATATTTTCAAATTCGGAAGAAGACACATTTAAAGAAAAAGCCGAAGATATTGAATTAGAGGCACAGTTCGATCTGGATTCAACTTACCGGTTGGGTAATTACAATTTATTAATTCATGTTAAAGACGAGCTATCAAACCGGACAGCAAAAATTTCGAAAAACTTTGAACTTTCTAATTGAAAAAGGAATAATTATGAAAATATCCAAAATTGTAAACGAAGCAAATAAAATTGCTAAGGAAGCCGGGGAAATAGGCAGATTAGCTGGAAGAAGCGCACGTAAACATTCTGCAATATTTAAAGATTCTTCAAAAAAAGCTAAAAAAAAGTTTGCAAAGGAAGCCAAAAGAGATATAAACGATTTAGAAAAGAGATTTAAGAAATTGAGAAAACGAGCGCAAAAATCATTCAAAAAAATAAAAAAAGAACTTAAAAATATTTAGCAAATGAATATAACCCGGTAAGCTATTTTAATCATGCCGGATTAAAAAATATTATTTTTCCGGATGAAAGCCTTTGTGATTACCTGTATCTGATTTCCCGTAATTATTTTTATCCATATCCTTTTTCATCATTTTCCATGGATTAATATCGCTATTCCAAATATCCTGTTGAGCCTAATTAAGTAACGGCAAAGATTTAAGAAACGGGATGGTATTATTATTTGCAGTTAGTTGCGGCAACATATTATATTAAATTTAGAATTATTAATATCTATGTAGTTAAAAATAAAATAGTCTCTAATTTAATTTTATATACTTCTCAACTGTATTCAATAAACTTCCGTTTTTTATGAGTGTTAGAATATTTTGTATGTCCTTATGAATTTCTCTGTCCTTATTTAACGGCTTTACATATTTCCTGATTATTTGATAAGCTTTACCGGTTCCCTTTCCACACTTTAACGGTTTTAGAAATTCGATACCTTGTGCAGCCGTTAATAATTCGATGGCAATTACTTTTTGAACGTTCCCTAAAATATCAAAGCATTTTCGTGCCGCAATTGAACCCATCGAATTGTGATCCTCTTGATTTGCGGAAGTAGGAATTGAATCGACGCTTGCCGGGTGAGCTAAAACTTTATTTTCGGAAACCAAAGCTGCCGCGGTGTATTGTGCTATCATCAGACCCGAATTTAATCCGCCTTTTTTAGTAAGGAATCTTGGTAAATTACTTAACGAACCATTCACAAGCCGTTCCGTCCTTCGTTCCGATACATTAGCAAGTTCCGAAAGTGCAATTGCCATAAAATCCATTGCCAGCGCAATAGGTTGACCGTGGAAATTACCGCCTTCCAAATGGTCTCCTTCTTCCGGGAAGATTAAAGGATTATCCGTAACCGAATTTAATTCTATCTCTACACGGGAGCAAACATAATCTATTGTATCCCTCGAAGCGCCGTGGATTTGTGGAACGCAGCGAATTGAATATGAATCCTGAACCCGCGGATCATTTTTTAAATGAGATTTCCGTATTTCACTGTTCTTAATTAAACTCAGCATATTTCTTGCCGTGGTTATTTGTCCCGGATACGGACGCAGTTTATGTAATCGCAAATCATATGCTTTATCCGTAGCTCTAAGCGCCTCGTGACTAAGCGCCGCGCTAATATCCGCATATTTAATTAACTCTTTTGCTTTAATACAAATATACGAAGCAAACGCCGTCATCATTTGAGTTCCGTTAATTAAGGCCAGTCCTTCCTTTGCGGACAGTTTAACCGGAGTTAAATTAAAATTTTTCATCGCAGTTTTCGAAGAAATTATTTTTGTTCTTTCAGCAAGCGGATTGTTTACATCTTTAACAATTTGAACTTTACCTTTCCCTATTAGAGCCAAAACCAAATGAGCAAGGGGTGCTAAATCTCCGCTGGAGCCAACCGAACCTTGCGAAGGAACTACGGGAATTATATTGTTATTAATAAAATTGATTAATAAACTTATTGTTTCCAAGCGAATACCTGAATGACCGCCGGCTAAAGCATTAACCCGTAAAAGCATCATTAACTTAACAATAAACGGAGGAAGCGGATTGCCTACGCCTGCTGCATGACTCACAATCAGATTTTCCTGCAATTGAGCTAAATTTTTATTTGAAATTTTTACGTTCGCAAACTCACCGAAGCCTGTTGTAACGCCGTAAATTACTTCGTCGGTTTCAACCCATTTATCAATTAAAGCCCTCGCACGTTTTATTTTTGTCTCTGCTTCCGCAGTTAATTTTACAACTGGATTTTCTTTTAAGAAAAAATCAATTTTTTCAAGAGTTAATGAATTTCCATTGATATACAAAATTTTTCTTTTCATTATTTTTCCTTTTTTTCCAAACCAAATTTTTCAAATAATATTAGTTTGATGCGCTTAATAAATTTATTATACGGTTATTATTTTCTATACTCGATCTATATTTAATTTTACACATATCGTCTTCATATTTAACAGAAATAACATCGGCTAATTTATGAATATTAGAAATTAATTTTGACTTTGATATATGAATTTGTATTGTATCTTCCACAAAATTTTGTTGATACATTTCGAGTAAAGTTTTTTTCAATTTGGAAATATTCATTCCTTTTTTAGCGGAAACAATTAAGCTGTTTCCGTATTTGTTTCTAACATATTCAATTTTGGATTTGTTATCAAGCGCATCTACTTTATTAAAAATATAAAGTTGCGGTTTTTTATTAACGGCCAACTCTTTTAAAGTTTTGTTCACTACCTCAATCTGATCTTCAAAATTGGGATTGGAAATATCTATAACGCGAAGAATAAAATCGGCTTCTTTTACAACCATTAACGTACTTTTGAACGATTCAATTAAATTATGAGGTAATTTTCTAATAAAACCAACAGTATCGCTTAACAGTAATGTTTTGTTCTTTCCTAATTCCAATGCCCTGGTCGTAGAATCCAGAGTGGCAAACAGCTTATTTTCTACCAACACATTTGCATTAGTCAGTTGGTTTAGCAAAGTGGATTTTCCAACATTTGTATAACCCACCAAAGAAGCTTTCAAAAAATTTTTTCTCGATAAACTTTTAGTTTCCTGTTGAGATTCAATTTTTTTTAACTTTTCCTTCAGTTTACTTATTCTGTTTCTAATAATTCTTCTGTCGGTTTCAATTTGCGTTTCACCCGGACCTTTCGTTCCTATGCCTCCGTATTGTTTGGATAAGTGCGTCCAGGCTCTTGTTAAACGCGGAAGCATGTATTGAAGTTGAGCTAATTCAACTTGAGTTTTAGCTTGATTTGTCTTTGCGTGCGAAGCAAAAATGTCTAAAATTAATCCGCTTCTGTCCAAAATTTTTCTGTCAATTAGCTTTTCCAAATTTCTTACTTGTGTGGGATTTAAATCATCGTCAAAAACTATTAATGAAATATCATTTAACTCCGCAAGTTCTGCAATTTCTTCCGCTTTACCTTTTCCTATAAAATAAGCCGGATCAATTCTGCCGCGCTCTTGAATAATTTTTATAACGGTTTCCGCTCCGGCTGTTAACGCCAACATTTCCAATTCCGTTAAATATTCTTCAACCGTTTTCTTTTGAAGCTGCCGGAACTTTATTCCAATAAGTATCGCCCTTTCATTGTTTTCTTGATATGTTTCTAACATTTATTTTTTATATTTTAATTTTACTTATCAATATTATTTAAATCACTTTTAGCACTTTTGGAAATAAACATTTCCACCAAAGCCAAAATCAATGCAATCGATAAAAAGTATTTCCATAGCTCAGTACCAAACCTGGACTGGTAAATTTCCCTTGTAAAATTTCCGTCAGCATCCAATTTAATAACGTTGTGTTTTGTTATTTCCGACAAATATTTTATTACAATATTTTCACCGGGATAATCATTTTCAGATTCTTCAGGATCAATATTTACAGTTGCATAATCTATCAATTTATTATCCGAATAAAATTTATAAAATCCGATTAAATCGGTTTTTTTATAAAGCGCATATTTATTGTTCTTTTCGTTACTAAGATTAATAAACTCCTCCGTTTTATCCGGACGAACCACTTTAATTTGAGGAATTGCAGCTTTTCTTAAATTAATTTCAACCGGATTTCCGGAAGTTACCGATTTGGTTTCTTTAACTTTTGAATTTATATAATAAACCGATTTATTTATTAGCGGCGCAAAAAGTCCTTTAACCGGAAAGTCGTTCCAAGTCATTATTGGAGCTGAGTTAAACAAAAGTATTTTTCCTCCGTCCGGTTCATATTCGCTTAAAAATGAACTCCCGTCAATTAAGGTTATTATCGATTTTCCTTTACTTTGTGGATTGATATTAAAATATTTGTATAAATCGGGCGAATCGATTTTTGGTTTGTTGTTCTTTGCAAATAGATTTTGGAATACAGGATGTTTAAAATCTATTTTATCGAATTGATTAACGGATTTTGCACTTCCTTTAATAAATGAAGTAGGTGGATTAATAGAAAGTTCTGCGCATAATTTTTTAAAATTACCAAGATTACTTTTCGAACCCGGCATTAAAATCAAGCTTCCCTTTTCGGAAATATATTTTTTTAATTTTTTATAATCGTTAATATTTTCCGATCCGATAACGAACAAAATATCATACTTACCCAAATCATAATTATTTAAGTTCATAAGATTTATATCTTTAACTTTTAAGTCATTTGTATAACTGTTTTGAAGCGCTATATTAATAAATTTTGCATCGCTTAAATCGTCGGCGGCAATTAAAATGTTTATTGTTTTAGGCACGAAAATACTTGTAAAATATTTATTATCGTAAATTATGTTATCGTCCTCAAGTTCGGTAAATATTTCCAACAAACCCGTTTCTTTTAAAGTGGTTTCAAAATTAATTCTTTTAGTTTCGCCCGGACTAATCTGTATTGTTGTTTGTCCTTTTCTTTTTCCGTTAATAAACAAGGAAATAATTGAATTCCCTATTGAAACATTGGAATTATTTTTTATAACAGATGTAAAACTTACAGGTTTATTTAATTCGAATATTTGATTGTTAACTAAAAGATTTGAGTTTGTTAAATTTTTAAGCTGTCCGCTTCCAAACTTAAAAATATAAATTTTTGTTTTGTCATCAGGTTTGATTTTAGAAAAAAGCAGGGAATCTGTTTTTTCAAAAGCCTGAAAATCCGAGAGTATAAAAATTTCCTTGTTAAAATTTTTTGATTTGTTAATAACCTTAATGGCTTTTAGAAGTGATTTGGAAACCGGTTTTCTTATATAAGAAATTGAAGCGGAATTCAGATTGTTTATTAATCTTTTTTTATCGGTTGAGAGTAAATTATTATTAAAGTTATTGCCGGAAGATAAAAGAACCGCGGCTTCGTCTCCGTTTTGCATATTATTAATTAAAATTTTAGCGGTTTTTTTTGCTTGATTGAACAACGAACCATTCCCGGTAACTGCACTCATACTATAAGAATTATCCAATAAAATCACGGAGGTTGTTTTTGCGGCGGATGAAAAATTTCCGAACGAAACGGTTTTTATTGTTGGGCGTGCAAATGCGCTAACTAAAAAAATTATTATTAATACTCTTATAACCAACAACAACCATTGCTTTACTTTAATTTTTCTGATTTTCGACTTTTGTAATTCTTTTAAAAACCGGAGAGTGCTAAACTCTATCTTTTTAAGTTTTTTTAGATTTAGCAAATGAATTAAGATTGGTATTGCAGCGGCAATAAGTCCTAATAAAACAGCGGGATTAAGAAAAACCATTCACTTCCTTAAATTATATCTATTCTTTGATACTTCGTTAACAGAGGTATTGTTTCCGTTCAAAAAATAACAAAAAAGAATATCATAATTATTTAAAATAAAAAAGACCGCCGAAATCAAATAAATGCTACGGCGATCTCTTGTTAAACGGAATTATGCTACGGTTGCGTTTAGCATCCAAATATTTTTTTCCAGCCACTGTACAATATCGTCAATCATATTGACCGTTGTATTATCTTTTTCTATGGAAGCAACATCCGAAGTATTGCGCAATTTTTTAACCAAATAGTTAAAATCGCTCAAAACGGATTTAAGAACCTCTCCGGTAGAAAAGTCATTTCCCGTTTCTTCTTTAATTGTTGCATTTTCCAAATATTCTTTCATAGAACTGAAAGGTTTACTTCCGAGCTGCAAGATTCTTTCCGCTAATTCGTCATATTTTTCCGCGAAGTACTCATAATAACTTTCGGTAACTTTATGAACTTCAAAAAACTGAGGACCTTTTACATTCCAATGATAATTATGAAGTTTAACATATAAAACGGCTATATCAGCCAAATTACTGTTTAGCGTGTTAATTAAATTTTCTTTCGACATTTTTTACTCCTTTTTACTATTTATTATTATGTAATAATTATTATTATTAAAGTCCGTTAAAAAACCGCGCTTCACTAATTATTAGTAAAACGCGGTAAATTGCTAACTAAGGTTTATGCTAGTTCTTTCTTGCTGAAATACCAGTCCACATAATCGTAGCCTTCGCCTGCTCTTTTTTCGGCGTCTTCTTGAGTTGCCGGAGGAGGAACTATTACTTTTTCTCCCGGATGCCAATTCTCAGGTGTTGCAACGCCAAACTTATCGCTTGTTTGAAGAGCTTCAACTATTCTAAGCACTTCGTCAATACTTCTTCCGTTAGTCAATGGATAATAAATCATTGCTCTTAATATACCTTTATCGTCAATTACAAATACCGCTCTTACTGCAGATGTATCGGCCGCTTCAGGATGAATCATACCGTACAGTTTTGCAACCTTCATATCGAGATCGGCAATTACCGGAAATGGAATTTCCACATCAAAGTTATCCTTAATATTTCTAACCCAAGCCAAATGCGAATAAATACTATCGATACTCAAACCTATTACTTTTGTGTTTAATTTTTCGAATTCATCGTTTCTTTTTGCAAACCCCATAAATTCGGTAGTACAAACCGGTGTAAAATCAGCCGGATGAGAAAATAGAACTACCCATTTTCCTTTATAATCCGACAATTTAATTTCACCGTGAGTAGTTTTTGCTGTAAAATCCGGCGCCGGTTCGTTTAAGCGCGGTAAGCTGAATACTTCTTGTTCTTCCATAGTTTTCCTCCTTAAAAAGATTATTTGTTACTATAAAATAAATTGATTATGAATGAATAATTAATTTGATTTAACCTCTTTTTTCCTGCATTCTTTACAAACAACATTAAACTGAATAGAATAATCCAAAAATTTATTTTCTTTTAAGACTTTTGAGGGAATAGCCAAATGTTCTAATTCCTCGTCTTCAATATCCATAACTTTTTTACACCTCACACATACAATATGGTGATGGTGGTGCGTTTTGGCATCATAACGCACGGTTTCGTGCAGCGGCGTTACAACCGAAACAAGTCCGTGTTTCTCAAACGTTTCAAGGGTTTTGTAAACCGTCGCTAAAGAAATGGTCGGATAATCTTTTTTAATTGCTTTGTAAACCGACTCGGGATTAGGATGGGTTTCATCACTAATTAATTCTTTATAAACAGCCAGTCTTTGCGGTGTAACACTTAATCCTTGCTGTTTACATCTATTAAAAAACTCACTTAATGCTTCTTGTGTATTTAACATATTGATAACTTCTACTAATTAATAATTTTTATTATGTAATAATAATACATTTTTTATTATTTGTCAAGTTTTTAGTTTAAAAACTTTATGGTATAAAATTATTTTCTCTGTCCGGTTAATATTAATTAGATTTTGTAATTGGAAGATTGGAACGGGAAAAACGAAAATATTTTAACGGTTGGTTTTGTTTTAACTAATCCAGAAATTATTTCAATTGCAAGCTCTTAATAACTTGTAACGGAAAAGACCTTATTGGTCTTTTCCGTTTTGCCAGTAAAAAGATTTTACTCAACTTTCAAGTTCGGTAACAATTCATTTCTGTTCCGCATTAAGTTCACTATGTTTTCACGTTTCAATATTAATATCGATAATGATCCGGTTTGTAGGGACCTTCAACCGGAACGCCGAGATATTCGGATTGTTCTTTTGTGAGTTTTGTTAAATGAACACCAAGTTTTTCCAAATGCAAACGCGCAACTTCTTCATCCAGATGTTTAGGTAAACGGTAAACATCCACCTTATAATCTTTTTGCCACAATTCAATTTGCGCAAGCGTTTGGTTAGTAAAGGAATTACTCATAACAAACGAAGGATGACCGGTTGCATTACCAAGATTAACGAGTCTGCCGTCGGATAATAATATTATAGAATGACCGTCGGGAAATTTATATTGATCGACTTGAGGTTTAATATTAATCCGTTTAATTCCCGGATAATTTTTTAGTTTTTCAACTTGAATTTCATTGTCAAAATGACCGATATTGCAAACAATCGCTCCGTCTTTCATTTTTTCCATATGTTCAATTCTAATAATATCTTTATTACCGGTTGTAGTCACAAAAATGTCGCCAATTTCCACAAATTCTTCCAATGTTTTTACTTCATATCCTTCCATTACGGCTTGTAATGCACAAATAGGATCAATTTCGGTTACGTGAATTCTGGCACCGAATCCTTGTAAAGATTTAGCCGAACCTTTTCCAACGTCGCCGTAGCCGCAAACAACAACATTTTTACCCGCTACCATTATATCTGTTCCGCGTTTAATTCCGTCTGCCAATGATTCTCTGCAACCGTAAAGATTATCAAATTTCGATTTGGTAACCGAATCGTTTACGTTAATAGCGGGAAACAAAAGTTTTCCGGCTTCTTTCATTTGATATAAGCGGTGAACCCCGGTTGTTGTTTCTTCCGAAACCCCTTTAATTTCTTTTGCTATCGAATGCCATTTATCTTTTTGTTTGTTATAAGTCGCTTTTAATTTTTTAAATAATTCAACTTCATCTTCAGAATGGTATTCTTTATCCAGAATTGAAGGATCATCTTCGGCTTCAACTCCCATGTGAATCATTAATGTGGCATCGCCTCCGTCATCTACAATAATATTAGGGCCAGATCCATCCGGCCAAGTCAATGCTTGTTCGGTGCACCACCAATACTCTTCAAGGGTTTCGCCTTTCCATGCAAATACCGGAATGCCCCGTTCAGCAATTGCAGCGGCAGCATGATCTTGAGTTGAATAAATATTGCAACTTGCCCAACGGACATCGGCTCCTAATTCTTTAAGTGTTTCAATTAAAACAGCGGTTTGAATTGTCATGTGCAGCGATCCCGCTATTTTAGAACCTTTTAACGGTTTTGACTCGCCGTATTTTTCCCGCAAAGCCATCAATCCGGGCATTTCCTTTTCTGCTAATTCTATTTCTTTTCTGCCCCATTCGGCAAGAGAAATATCTTTAATTTTATATTTTAGTGATTTAACGTCACTGTTTAATACGTCTTGTTCCATCATTTTTTCCTATTTATATTTTTTAAAAATTGGTACTAAATCTAATTTTTCCCAAGTAAATGATTTTTCCTTCCGGCCGAAATGACCATAAGCTGCGGTTTTTCTGTAAATCGGTTTTCTAAGATCGAGTCTTTTAATAATTCCATTCGGAGTCATATCAACTTCTTTTTCGATCATTTTTTCAATTTCGGCATCGGGAATTACACCTGTACCTTTCGTATCGACGTGAATAGATACCGGATCTTTAACGCCGATGGCGTAAGCAACTTGCACTAAACATTCTTTAGCTAATTTTGCACCGACTACATTTTTGGCAATATGCCGGGCTGCGTATGTTGCACTTCTATCTACTTTTGTAGGATCTTTACCCGAGAAAGCGCCGCCGCCGTGCGGGGCCCATCCGCCGTATGTATCCACAATTATTTTTCTTCCCGTCAAACCGCTGTCTCCGTGCGGTCCGCCAATCTCAAATCTTCCGGTAGGATTTATGAAATACTTTGTTTTTTTATCCAAATATTTTTGCGGAATAACATGTCTTATAACATGCTCAATTACATCTTTTTTTATTTGTTTTTGAGAAACGTTTTTATTGTGCTGGGTTGAGATAACAACCGCCGCAACTCTAATAGGATTATTATTTTCGTCATACTCAACTGTAACTTGAGATTTTGCATCCGGCGCAAGATAGGGCATTAAATCCGATTGTTTTTTTCTGATACCGGCAAGTCTTTTTACAAGTTTATGAGCAAAAACTATAGGCATGGGCATTAATTCGGGGGTTTGATTACATGCGTAACCAAACATTAATCCCTGATCACCCGCTCCGCCTTTATCAACGCCCATTGCAATATCAGGCGACTGGGAGTGAATAGCGTTCAGTACAGAACAAGATTCGGAATCAAATTTATAACCGGGTTTTGTATACCCGATATCTTTAATAATACTTCTAACAATATTCGGTATTTCAACGTAAGCGGTAGTTGTAACCTCGCCGCCTACAAGCGCTAACCCGGTAGATACAAAAGTTTCGCACGCAACGCGCGCATTAGGATCATGTTTTAATAGTTCGTCCAGAATTCCATCGGATATTGCATCGGCTACTTTATCGGGATGACCCTCGCTAACAGATTCGGATGTAAATAAATATGACATTAATATTCTCCGTAATGATAAAAATGTTATTATAAAACTTAAAACTTATACAAAATCAAATCTATTTCCAAATACAGATGGATTATCGATAAGTAAATAATTAATTTTAATTTTATTTAGAATAATTTGTAAATGAAATGGACAAAATTATGTTTTCCAAGAATAAAATTTCGCAATTATTTAAAATCCGTTATCCTATTATTCAAGCCGGAATGGTTTGGGTTTCCGGATGGAAATTAGCTTCGGCGGTTTCAAATAACGGCGGTTTAGGATTAATTGGGTCCGGTTCTATGAAACCTGATTTATTGCAAGAGCATATTAAAAAATGTAAAAAAGCAACGGATAAACCTTTTGGAGTTAATATTCCGCTTTTGCGCGAAGATGCCGGAAGTTTGATTGATACCGTAATAAATGAAAATATAAAAATCGTATTTACATCGGCAGGTCATCCCGGTAAGTTTATTGATAAACTTAAAAAAAATAACATTACCGTTGTACATGTTGTGCCTTCACTAAAGTTTGCATTAAAAGCCGAAAGCGTCGGTTGTGATGCGGTAGTTGGAGAAGGAGTTGAAGCCGGCGGGCATAACGGTAAAGACGAAATAACAACTTTTTGTTTGATTCCTTTACTCTCCGATAATCTTAATATTCCTGTTATTGCGGCGGGTGGAATTGCCGACGGAAGAGGAATTGTAGCTGCTCTTACTTTGGGCGCACACGGCGTTCAAATAGGAACGCGATTTGCCGCTACTGTGGAATCCTCCGCCAGTCAAGTTTATAAAGATGAAATTATTAAATCGGGCGATAATAATACTACTTTAATTCTTAAAAAAATAGGATTAACCAGAGTAATTAAAAACAAATTCAGCGAGATAGTTGCGGAAGCCGAAAATAAAGGCGCCACCGAAAATAAACTTTTTGAATTATTGGATAAAAAACGCGAACGCTTAGGCATTTTTGAAGGCAATAAAGAAGAAGGTCTGCTGGAAGCGGGACAAGGAGTTGGACTTATCAACAGCATTCTAACAGTAGAGGAATTATTTGATAAACTCTTGAAGGAAATTGAAATATCAATAAATGATTTAAAAAATAAGATTAATTTATTAAATTTATAACTACAATTTGAATTTTACTACATCGTACAATTTTATAAAGTATGAAAGAATTAATAATTTACAAATACGTATTTTTTTGCGAGAAGATGCAAAAAGAATTTGTTGTTAATATTGACTCATCAAACTTACAATTGATTGAACATGCGGAAATGGATAAACCGGACTGGGCAAAGTTGGATAAATTCAAATGCCCTAACTGTCCATTAAACATAGAGGAACACGAATATTGCCCTTTAGCGTTACAAATTCAAGATGTATTGTTATTTTTTAAAGAAGTTCCGTCTTATCAAAAAGTAAACATTAAAGTTATTGCAAGCGCAAGGACTTACGAAAAAGAAACCGATGTACAAACGGGAGTAAGCAGTTTGATGGGTTTAATTATGCCTACAAGCGGCTGCCCTATTTTAGGAAAATTAAAGCCCTTGGTTAAATTCCATTTGCCCTTTGCAAATATTGAAGAAACGGAATTTAAAGTTTTCTCGATGTATTTACTTGCTCAATATTTCAAAATGAAAAACGGGAAAACGCCCGATTGGGAAATGAAAAATTTAAATCAAATTTATGAAGATATTTCGATATTAAATAGAAACGTAGCCGAAAAAATTACTCAAGTTGAAAATATGGATGCCGGAATAAATGCCGTGGTGGTTCTGAATAATTTTGCCGATTCGGTTACTTTCGGACTCGATACGGCAGATCTTTCGCATATTGAAAAACTTTTTGAAGAGTTGATTTAATATTTTTGTCCGTTCCGCACAATTATAACCTTAAGCTCCAATATAAGAAATCAAGAATACCCATAATTTTTATTAAATTTATTTAGTATAATTATAGGTTTGAAATCTTTTAAAAAGCTATAATGAAACAAATTGCAATATTAGGGTCTACCGGATCTATTGGTTTAAACACACTGGAAGTGGTAAGAAATCTTAACGGTAAATTTACCGTAGCATCAATTACCGCAAATACGAATATCGATCTTTTGGAACAACAGATTAAAGAATTTTCTCCTAAAATTGTTGTTGTAAAAAACCGCCAAAAAGCAAGTGAACTAAGAAAAAGATTGGATAATAAATGTACTGTTTTAGAAGGCGAAGAGGGATTGGTAGAATTAACCAGAAATTCTGAGTACGATATTTTAATATCCTCGCTGGTTGGTTTTGCTGGACTAATTCCAACAATTGAAGGAATTAAAAGAGGAAAAAGAATTGCCCTGGCAAATAAAGAAACTTTAGTAGCCGCCGGAGAAATCGTTATCCAATTATCTAAACAATACAGCTCGGAAATTATTCCGGTCGATTCCGAACACAGTGCTATTTTTCAATGTTTGGTCGGTGAAGAAATAGATTCAGTAGAAAAATTAATAATTACCGCATCCGGAGGACCTTTTTTCAAAAAATCATTAGAGGAACTTAAAAATGTTACAGTAGCTGAAGCTTTAAATCACCCTAATTGGAATATGGGAAATAAAGTAACAATAGATTCCGCAACTATGATGAACAAAGGTCTGGAAGTAATTGAAGCGCATTGGCTTTTTAATCTTAATCAAGAAAAATTAGATGTTGTGGTTCATCCGCAATCAATAGTTCATTCGATGGTTGAATTTGTGGACGGTTCTATAAAAGCACAATTAAGTCTGCCGGATATGAAAATTCCTATTCAGTATTCTCTTACATATCCCGAAAGATTACCTAATAGTTTTGTAAATACTAACTTTCCTAAACTTCATCGTTTGTCTTTTTATGAACCGGATTTTGAAAAATTCAGATGCTTGAAGTTAGCGTTTAAATCGATGGAACAAGGGGGATTATCGACTTGTATACTAAATGCCGCAAACGAAATAGCAGTAGAAAAATTTTTAAATGACGAAATCACATTTTTGCAAATTTCTGAATTAATTGAGGAAGTTTTAAACAAAATACCGAACAGCTTCGATATAAATCTTGAAACCATTTTGGAATGTGACCGTCAAACTAGAAAATTTGCAAAAAATTTAATGAAATAGGAGATATCTTTTTAATGGATTATATATTTTATTTTATAATAACAATCGGAATTTTAGTTTTTGTACACGAATTCGGGCACTTTGCCGCAGCAAAACTTTCCAAAATGAGAGTCGATGTTTTTGCTCTTGGAATGGGTCAGCGTTTATTCGGTTACAATAAACTAACCGGTTTTACATTCGGCAATTTACCAAAAGATTTTGACGGTAAGGGTAATACGGATTACCGCGTAAGTCTTTTACCGCTTGGCGGTTACGTTAAAATAGCTGGAATGGTTGATGAAAGTTTCGATACAAAATTTGCAAACGAAGAGCCGAAACCATACGAATTTAGAGCACGACCCACCTATCAAAAAATATTTGTAATTACAGCCGGCGTTTTAATGAACTTGTTTTTAACCATTGCAATTTTCTGGGGAATTAATCTCTATAAAGGAAAGCAGATTATTAAAACCACCGAAATTGGAATTGTTCGGGACAGCAGCCTTGCAGCTAAAGCCGGCTTTAAATCCCACGATAAAATTATTTCGGTCAACGGACATAAAATTTTAAATTGGCAGGACTTGTCTTTGTCTTTTGTAGAAAACATTGGAAAGGAGATTGATGTTGAAGTTTTGAGAAACAATAATAAAGTTTCGGTAAAGTTTCCCAGCAGTTTAATTTCAAAAAAAGTTGTTAAAGATAATTCTTTTCTGCCAATGGCTCATATAGTTCCTTTCATAAGCGAGGTTATAAAAGATTCTCCCGCCGAAAAAGCGGGTATAAAAAACGGGGATATTTTTCTGAGTATCAACAATGTTCCCGTTAAAACAAGTAAAGACGCTATCAAAATAATTTCTTCTAATAAGAATAAAGATTTACCGGTAGAAATTTTAAGAGGTAAAGATACTGTTAACGTAACGGTTAATCCCGGTAGTGAAGGCAAAATTGGTATTTATATTGGAGATATTTACAACGGACCGGTTGAAAAAATTGATTATACCATTCCACAAGCATTTGTAAAATCTATTGCCGATATTGGTAGATATACGGCGCTTACATTTTCCATGGTCGGAAATGTAATACACGGCGATGTGGCTTTTAATCAGGCGTTCGGAGGTCCGGTAAAAATTGCCAAATTCGCTGCACAATCAGCTGATTCCGGAATGATAAGCTTTTTGTTCTTTTTAGCAATGCTTAGTTTGAGCTTGGCTATAATTAACATACTTCCTTTTCCGGCTTTAGACGGCGGACATTTTGTGATAATTTTAATTGAAGGAATAATGAAAAAAGAACTGCCGGTAAAAGCTAAAATAGCAATTCAAAATGCAGGTTTTGTAATCCTTTTAATGTTGATGGTTTACATAATTTACAGTGATATAATTAGTTTATAAAGATAAAATTACTTAACGGTTAATTTTGTTAAAGACGGCATCTTTATTTAAGACGCCGTCTCCGGAAGAGAATGTAAAACGAATCGGGTTTTTACTTATTTGTTTTCTTGATATTTGAATCTTTTAATTTAAATAAAATCGGAACAGAAACTTGTACTTTAACCGGTTTTCCGAGTTGTTTTCCGGGTATAAATTTAGTTTCTTTAACGGCTTTTATTGCAGCTTCGTCACAACCGGCGCCAATTCCTTTTATAACTTCAGCTGCATCAACGTCTCCATTTTCATTGATATAGGCTTTAATAAAAACCCTTCCCTGTATGCCTGCCCGTTTTGCGGCTTCGGGATAAACGATTTTATTTTGAATGGCAGCTATTCCGCCCACGGGTTGGGGCATTTTATCCACGGCAATAAAATACGGGCTTCCGGTTCTATCGGGTAACGGTGTTGATACTCTTAAATCCGTTCGTGGAAACGGTTCATACCCTTTCCCGGTTTTGAAATACGAAAATCTCATGTTGAATTTTAATTTTGCAGGCTTTCCTTCAATTAGTACAGCTAAATTCCAGTTTTTAATTTGGTCGGCAACAAAACGGTCGATTTCAGGCAACGGACTTTCCAGAACAACCAATTTGTCAACTTTTCCGTTTTCATTGATGTAAAGCATATAATCGAAATCTACGGGCTTTTGGGGATTGGCTGTATTAACATATTTTTTTTTGTTCAACATTTTTGCAATCCGGATATTCAAAGAATCCAACAATCCGGTTTGACTTTTATCGGTAAAATGCAACATTTGAATTGTAAGATACCCCTCATTCACGGGTCTTATAATTTCAACTCCGCTTTGTTCTTTACTACATGAGAACAGAACAAACGAAACTATTATAATTGAAATTAATTTCTTCATATTTCACCTCACATTTTTGGTGTTACTATTATTTGATTTTTTAAATATCCTTTAACTTCTGTAGTAGGTAAACTGTTAAACAATAATTGAATCATTTGCTGCTGCTTATTTACTTGCCAAATTGTAGCATCTAATTGCTCTTTATAATCTATTGTTTTGGAATAGAAGAAAAACGAAAGCAAAAGAAATATAACCGCAAATCCTGCCGAAAGCGCCGCAGGCAAATACTTTTTGATATAGTTTACGTTGCCGGAAAGTTTTTTTACTTCACCTATGGAGTTTAAAATCCGTTTTTCCAA
>JALSTI010000044.1 GCA_026983795.1 Melioribacteraceae bacterium | reverse complement strand
TCCCCGTAAGGAATATCACTGCCCTCTTCCGAAAGTATTGGAATTCCGGGAAAACTCGATTTCAGTTCTTTTACAATTATATTATGTGAAGCTCTGTCTGCAAGAGTTAAAGGGGAATTATCCGATTTCATTTCAACGCCAAAATCGGCCGAATGATAAATATCCATAATAGCTTTTCCTGCTTCTATCGATACCAAAATTGCTTTTTCTAAATATTCAGTCATAAATTTTCTCATTTATTTAAGAATGTTGATGTATTATGCATAAAAGTAAAAGTATATTAAAACTACAGCCAGTATTCCGGTAAGAATTTGCAAAGGAGCGCCAACAGTTAAATAATCTTTGAATTTATAACCGCCGGGACCGTAAACCATTAAGTTTGTTTGATAACTGATTGGGGAAGCAAAACTTGCCGCCGATGCAATAGCAACGGTAAGAGCAAATGGATGAACCGCAACGCCCAGATCAATTGCAGTTGAGAGTGCAATAGGAAAGATTAAAGCAGAAGTTGCATTACTTGTTATAACCGTATTATAAATGCTTGTAAGAAAATAAACACCAATAAGAACACCAACAGTACCGAATGAAGCATTTAATTTAATTAAGTTTTGAGCAAAGAATTCTGCAAGTCCCGAATTTGAAATTGCCATTGCAATTCCGAAAGCCGATCCGATTACAATTAACACTTTAAAATCTATTAGCGCTTTTGCTGTAGATGATGAAATACTTTTGGTAATTAACAGAATAACAGCGGCTAAACCTGCTGCCGAAATAAGAGGAAGGATATTTAAAGTAATTAATAAAATCATTCCTATTAAGGTAACCACCGAAATAATTGCTTGCTTTTTCGGTTTGGAATGAACTTCCGAAGTATTTGAGATTAAGTAAAAATCATCGGAGTAATACCATTGCCTTAAAAATTTTCGCGGAGCAAGTAAAAGTAAAGTATCTCCCGGTTTCAAAACAATATCGCCTATTTTCTTTTGGATCCGTTCACCGTTACGATGAATAGCGATAATTACGGCACTGTATTTGGTTCTGAATCCACTGTCTCTAACCGTTTTGCCAATTAATGGTGAACTATTTGAAATTACTGCTTCATAGGTTTTTATATTGTCAGCGTCATAACGTTTTAAATCGAACGACGAATCCTTAATCAATTGCAGACCCGGAGTTTTTTGTAATTCCAATATAGTTTGAGGAATTCCAGTAAAGAAAAGTCTGTCGTTAATTTTAATTTTTTCATCAGGTCCAACAGCAGTAATAACATCTCCGTTACGTTCAATTTGGAAAAGGAACAAACCTTTTAAGTGTCTAAGCCCTGCATTTTCAATTGATTTATTCAGATTTCTATAATCGCTTGTAACTTTAAGTTCACATACAAATTCGCGGGCAGATTCGCCGAGTTCTAACATAGGTTCTTTTCTGTTAGGTAAAAGCTTCCCGCCAATTACAGTTATATATGCAATTCCAAACAATGCCAAAGGCAAACCGACGGGCGTCAATTCAAAAAAAGAAAATCCCGGGTATCCGCTTTCGATTAATAATCCGTGTACAATTAAATTAGTACTGGTACCTATCAGAGTACACATTCCGCCGAGAATTGCGGCATAAGAAAGAGGAAGCAAGAACTTGGAAACAGAATAATTATTCTTTTCGGCCCACGATTTAATACTAGGAATCATTATTGCGACGATAGGTGTATTGTTCATAAAAGCTGAAAGAGCTGTTACGGGCAGCATTATCCGCAATATTTTCCTTCTTACTCCACCCCGTTTAGCTCCGTAAACAAACCTGCTTACTTCTTCCACCACTCCGGTTGACTGTAATGCTCCGGCTACAATAAATAACAATCCTATAGAAATAACACCTACATTTGAAAATCCTTTAAATGCTTCATGTACATTTATAACATTACCGACAATTAATAAAATAAGAGTGGCAAATACAGTAATACTTATATCGAACCACTCTTTAATAAGAACAATTGTCATTAAAGTCAATAAAATTAATGTATACCAGAATTCGAACGTCATTTAACCCCAGGCTGAAGCCCTAAAAAGATAAAATTAAATTAGCAAGCAATAATAATAAAATTTATTTGCCTTTCATCCCTTCAATTAACACATCCGCAACTTCGGGTCTGGAAAATTCCCTCGGCGGTCTTTCTCCTTTTCTTAACATTTCCCTAACCTTTGTTCCGCTTAAGAAAATATGCGATGAAGCATCGTGAGGACAAGTTTTAGCGCTTGCCATATTTCCGCATTCGGTACAATAGAAAGCATGTTCGAAGAACAGAGGTGTAATATCCAAATCCTCGTGAGAAAATTCCTTGAAAATATGTTGGGCATCATAAGTACCGTAATAATTTCCAACGCCTGCGTGATCTCTTCCCACAATAAAATGGGTACAGCCGTAGTTTTTACGAACAAGAGCATGGAAAATAGCTTCACGAGGTCCGCCGTAACGCATTGCAGCAGGGAAAACACTAAGCAGTGTACGGTTTTTAGGATAATATTTTTCCATTAAAACCAAATAACTTTTCATTCTGATCTCAGCCGAAATATCATCCGATTTAGTTCTTCCGACAAGCGGGTGAATTAATAATCCGTCAACAATTTCAAGAGCGCATTTTTGCAAATATTCGTGAGCGCGGTGAATCGGATTTCTGGTTTGGAAAGCTACAATTGTTTCCCAACCGTTTTCTTCGAATTTGGCTCTGGTTTCAGCCGGATCTAGTCTGAACTCCAGAAAATTTTCATGTTTTGGTTTTTGCAGCATATAAATGTTTCCGCCAACAAGAAAATTCCCTTGTGCATAAACATAAGCCACACCCGGATGTTCGCCTTCTTTAGTTCTGAAGACTTTCTCTGCTTCTTTTTCCTTATCGTATTGATAAACATCTTCAACATCCATAACCGCCAATAAATTTCCGTTTTCATCATATAAACCTGCTTGACCGGCAGATTTTAATTCATTTGCCTTTTGTTCGTCAACAGCTAAAGTAATTGGGATACTCCATACCAATCCGTTGCTTAGCCGCATATTTTCCACAACAGAATTATAATCGTTTTGTTTCATAAATCCGGTAAGCGGACTCATTGCCCCGGAGGCAATCATTTCCAAGTCGGAAATATTTTTATCGTCCAAATTGATTTTAGGCAGCGAGCCTGCTTTTTCAGTCAGCTCTTTTTTAGTATTGTCGTCTACATATCTATTAATTAATTTACCGCCGTGAGGATTAATCATCTGCAACTCCTATTTTAATTATTGTTTTCAATATATTTGTTCGAAATTAAATACTCAATTACTTTTTCCGCATTTTTCGTCACATTAGTTTCTTCAGTAGTATTAATAATCAATTCGGGGTTTTCCGGTGCTTCGTACGGTGCGGAAATTCCGGTAAAGTTTTTAATTTCCCCGCTTCTTGCTTTTTTATAAAGTCCTTTAGGATCGCGTTGTTCGCAAGTTTCCAAATCCGCTTCAACGTAAACCTCAATAAACTCACCGTCTCCGAGCAATTTTCTTACGTTATTTCTATCTTCTTTATAAGGGGAAATAAAAGCGGTCATAACAACCATTCCGGCATCGACAAATAATTTTGCAACTTCACCGATTCTTCTAATATTTTCCGTTCTGTCTTCGGGTGAAAACCCTAAATTTTTATTGAGTCCGTGACGAATATTATCACCGTCGAGGACGTAAGTTTTAACGCCTTTCTCAAACAATTTTTTTTCCACTTCAACGGCAATAGAAGACTTTCCGCTGCCGGAAAGACCGGTATACCAAATACAAACTCCTTTATGACCATTTTGTCTTTCACGGTCTTGTTTTGTTATTTCCCCTTCGTGCCAATGAATATTAGTACTTTTCACATCAGACATTAAATTACTCCTATGTTTTAATTATTTTGAAAGAAATTGGTTTATTAAACTTTATAAAAGTTAAATGCAACTAAGTTGATTTATCAATAACTTAATTAAGTAATAAAGCTAAAATTGATTCCGGGTAGATACAGCTTCGCCCTGTAAGTTACATTGAACAAATGTAATTTGATGTGTTGAAATTAATTATATCGTTCAATTAATAGTTTAATTTAAGGTACTAATTTACAAATAAAATAAATACAAGATGCAAACAATTTTTACTAAATTACGCAATTGATTTATTAAGTGTTTTAGTCCGGTATTTGCTTATTGATATTTTTTAAACCCTAATATTAATGAATTCGTTAAGCAAATAGGGTAAAAAATTCACTTTTTAAAAAGTTGGGCTTATAAATACTACTCTTTTCTGTCATGCCGGTTTGCGATAGCAATACCGGTATCTCTTAATTAATCTTTTTTTGAGATTCCGGCATTCCGCTTTGCTTCAGCCGGAATGACAGTATCATTTTGTTATGCGGCAAAACCAGAATGACATGTTATTTAGTTGGTAATGATAAAAACCCAACTTTTTAAGATTATTGCGCGAAACAAAAAAAGTTGTTTTTTTTTGTAACGTGAACGGTATTAGTGATTATGTTTTAATTATTAAAAATCCCATCTTACAAAAAGATGTGATTTTAACCAGGCTTTT
>JALSTI010000043.1 GCA_026983795.1 Melioribacteraceae bacterium | reverse complement strand
CGGTTAATTACTGTGGATTTTAAAGACTTTTCTTCCAAAAACGGTGCTCCCATTCAATTCTTTTTGATGGGTGAAGATCTTACTGAATTAAATAAACTAAAAGATGAAATTTGGTCAAAAATTCATGACGTTCCGGGCATGATAAATTTGGATCAAAGCTCCAGGCAAGGTAAACCAGAAATAACAATTATTCCTGAAAGAACCAAACTTGCCGAAACCGGAATTACCGCACAGGAAATAGCTTTAACAGCACGCGCCGCTTTGGAAGGAATAACGGCAACTCAATATCTGGAAAAAGGCGATGAATACGATATTACCGTAACGCTGGATGATGCATCTGTAGATTCCCCCGAAAAAGTGGGTGAAATATTGTTACCTTCACGGAAGGGAACGATGTACAGATTATCTCAATTGGCAGATATAAAATTTACAAACAGCTATTCAAAAATTCTTCACCGCGATAAATATATAGCCATTCAATTTACATGTTCGGCCGCGCCCGGCGTTCCTATGGGAAACGTAACAGGTGAAATAGAGAAACGATTAAAAACTGTTAAGTTTCCTCCCGGATATAAAATTAAATGGGCGGGAATGGCAGAAATGATGAAAGATATGATAAGCGATATGGCTTTTGCATTTGTACTTGCTATGCTACTAACTTATTTGTTGTTAGCGGCAATTCTTGAAAGTTTTGTACAGCCTGTTTTTATTTTGTTAACTGTTCCGCTTGCAATTATAGGTGTGTTAGCTTCACTCTATTATACGAATATTTCTTTTGCTATTACGTCATTAATGGCAATAATAATGCTTATCGGTATTGTGGTTAACAATGCAATTTTAATGCTCGATTATACCAACCAGCTTGTGCGGGAACGGGGTGTTGGTGTTAAAGAAGCTTTAATTGAAGCTTGTCCTACAAAACTTAAACCGATAGTTATGTCTACTTTGGCTATAATTTTAGGTATGCTGCCTTTGGCAATCGGTGTCGGTTCTTCCGGCGTCGAAATGAGACAACCTCTCGGTGTTGTTAGTATAGGCGGTTTGCTTGTTTCAACAATATTAACGTTATTTGTTATTCCTGCGTTCTATTATTTATTTGAAGACAGGAAAAGCAAAAGAATTAAAAACGGGAAATAAAAAATGCAAATCTCAATTTCATTTTTGCTAATAATTTAAATAATATTAGCAGCCTTAAAAACAAAATAGGATTTTAATATTGTTAGAACTAAAGTGAAAGCCGTAGAGTAAAAGGATAGATTTTTTTATTGCAAAAATAATTAAAATGCGTTAGCTTTGTAATAATGATAACAAGAAGAGTAAATAAAGACTTAAATAATTGGTGGTGGTGGAATAACTGTATTCCACTATCCCGCTAAGGATTAATTTTTACAAGCCGTGGATAGTTGGAAAACTGTTCACGGCTTTTTTATTTTAAAGCAAGCCGTGATTAAATCACGGCTTTTTTTTTGTAATTCAATAATATAAAGGAGATAACATGAAAGATAACAAAATTTATTTACCTGCTTCCGAAATACCGACAAGCTATTATAATATTTTAGCAGATTTGCCTACGCCGTTGGCAATGCCTTTAAACCCGGCTACGAAAGAACCTATTTCACCCGCTGATTTATCAGCTATATTTCCCGAAGAATTAATTATGCAGGAAATGAGTCCCGAACGTTATATTAAAATTCCCGAAGAAGTCTTAAATATTTATACTCTAAGCCGCCCGACTCCGGTTATAAGGGCATTTCGTCTTGAAGAATTTCTTGATACACCCGCTAAAATTTATTTTAAATATGAAGGTGTTAATCCTGCCGGAAGTCATAAAACCAATACCGCTATTGCCCAGGCTTTTTATAACAAAAGGGCAGGTATTAAAAAATTGGTTACGGAAACGGGCGCGGGACAATGGGGAAGCGCACTTTCCGTGGCGACTAATCATTTTGGGTTAGACCTTGAAGTCTTTATGGTTAAGGTAAGTTTTCATCAAAAACCTTACAGAAAAACTATGATGATGCTTCACGGCGCAACCGTTCATGCAAGCCCTTCCGATATTACTCAATCCGGTAAAGCCGTTTTAGAAAAAGATCCAAATTCTCCGGGTTCATTAGGAATTGCAATTAGTGAGGCAATTGAAATTGCTGCAAATAATGAAGATACTAATTATTCATTGGGAAGCGTATTGAATCATGTTATGCTTCATCAGTCAATTATTGGTGAAGAAGCGAAGAAACAAATGGCAAAAGTTGATGAATACCCCGATATACTAATTGGTTGTTCGGGGGGAGGAAGTAATTTTGCCGGATTAACTTTCCCGTTTATTCACGATAAACTTGCGGGAAACAAAAAGGATTTACGAATAATTGCTGTTGAACCAGCTTCTTGCCCGTCTCTAACCAAAGGTAAATTTACATACGATTTCGGAGATACCGCGGGATACACTCCTTTAATTAAAATGTTTACGTTGGGGCACAATTTCATCCCTCCAAAAATTCACGCAGGCGGACTTCGATATCATGGAATGGCGCCTACAGTTTCACACTTATATAACGAGAATATTATTGAAGCTCAAAATTATCATCAATTGGAGGTTTTTGATGCAGCCCGTGATTTTTTAAGAGCCGAAGGAATTTTACCCGCCCCGGAAAGTGCCCATGCTATAAAAGCTGTTTTTGAGGAAGCAAAGAAGTGTAAAGAAACCGGTGAGGCAAAAACTATTCTATTTAATTTATCGGGTCACGGATTTTTGGATTTGGGTGCTTATGAATCGTATTTATCAAATGATTTGGAAGATTATGAACTTCCTGAAGAATTGATTATGAGATATTTTGCAGAATTACCTGTTATTGAGAATGATTTATAAAAGTAAATATACTGTGATGATTTGTTTAAATGTAATACTGATTTTTCCGGGAACCTGAATAACATGAAAGGATGTGTCATTCCGGTTTTGTTGTACGGCAAAGACCGGAATCTCAAAAAATAGAATGAACGTAAAACAGTAAGGCTTATGGAAATCAATATTGAAAAAAAGCCCAACTTTCCGAAGAAGTTGGGCTTTTATAAAACAAAGGATTAGTAATTCTCAAATGTTTAATTCCGCGCCCATTTTTTCCAATTCCAGCAATCTTTTCCAATTATTATCTACTTGCCGTTGGATTTCTTCAAGTGCGGGTTTGTTTTCCTCTTTGAACAAATGTTTAAATCGTCCTTGCATACTTAAACATTTCTCAACGGGAATATTTTCTTTGGGGAAATAATTAATTCTATAATTATGATGTTCAATTTCAAACAAAGGGAATAAATTTGTTTCTACCGCCAGCCGTGAAACGGTAATAGAATTTGACGGATCTACTTTATGTCCGGGCGGGCACGGGCCATCAATCATCAACAATCTAAATCCCTTGGTTTCTTTTGCTTTTTTAACTTTTGCCCTGTAATCTTCAATGAATGCCAAAGAGCAAGTTGCAGCATAAGGTATATTATGCGCAGCGATTAATCCCATTAAATCCTTAGGCCAGGTTTTTTTATAGTTTGCGGCAGGATTTGTTGTTGTAATAGCGCCATAGGGAGTAGCCGTACTCGATTGAATACCTGTATTCATGTAAGCGCCGTTATTATTGCATACATAAAGAATATTTTCGCCTCTTGTAGCGGCTCCGGATAATGATTGCAATCCGATATCAAAAGTGCCGCCATCACCGGCTAATACTGCAACAGTCGCATCTTTTTTCCCTTGCCGGTCTAATGCCGCCCGTATTCCCGTAGCGGTTGCCGGAGCGGCTGCAAACACAGTATGAACGATGCTTCCCTTAACTTCATTGAGCGGGTAAGGACCTGCGATAATTGAAAAACATGAAGCGGGAACTACATAAACCGTATTTTCGCCTAAGATACTTGACAGGTGTCTTACTAACAACGACCAACCGCAGCCACGGCAGCTTAATGCTCCGGAGTAAACTTTTTCATCTTTTATTAAAAAATCGAATGCTGGTTCCATTTCATTACCTGTTTTTTGTTCAAAATTTAATTTTATAACATATCGATCCAGGTAACAGGGTCCGGATCGTGCTTCATTGCATAAATAATTTTTTCAATCGTTATAGGAGGAACATCTTTTCCGCCTAAACCGGTATAAACATCATACATGTGCAAGTCTTTTCCGTAAAGTGCCCGTTTCATTTCCTGTTGTATTGCGCCTTCTTTGCCTCCGAGAAAATTTCTTTCAATGTTCACTATCTTTACATCTTTGCGAACATCTTTTAATGCTTCAATCACCGATTTTTCCGGGAAAGGTTTTACTAACCTTAATTTTAATAATCCGATTTCCGGATGCGATTTAATTATTCCTCTAATGGTTGTAGTAATACTTGAAATAGAAACAAGAATCATCTCAGTTTGCGGACCAATATTTACGGTTTCAACAGCGCTGTAATCTCTTCCGAAATGTTTACCGAATTTTCGTCCTGTTTCATTTACCATATTTTCCACTTTGAGAGCATCCGACCAGTATCTGTAGTTAAATGTTTCGTAATGCTCAGGCGGTACCAATCCGCCAATGGCTTTTGGATGATC
>JALSTI010000042.1 GCA_026983795.1 Melioribacteraceae bacterium | reverse complement strand
TAATAATCCCTCTTTTTTTGCCCAAAGGTCAAAAAGTTGTTTGGAATAGCCGTACATATTAAGCGGTCGTAATTGCTCAATTCCGTTTTCGTCATCTGAATAACCGGCTTCACCGCCGCCGTAAGTGGCTGCCGAAGAAGCATAGATAAAACGGGCATTATTTTTTAACGCATATTTTGCAAGGTCCTGTGTATACTTGAAATTATTGTAAAGGAGATAGTCTGCATCTTTTTCCGTAGTAGACGAACAAGCTCCCATGTGAAATATTGTATCTACATCAAATTGAAATTCATTGTTAACAAATAAATCGTAGAATTCATCTTTATGGAAAATATCGATATAATTTAAACCGTTTAAGTTTTTCCATTTATCGTTTTCACCCAAATGATCGACTATAAAAATTTTATCGTAACCCAACTGATTTAATCTCCAAACAATTGCGCTACCTATAAATCCTGCTCCGCCCGTAACGATAATCATTTTATACCTCATTATTTTTTTAATTTGATTTACAAAATGCAAAAATAGAAAAGACTATGCAAAATTTTAATACAGGTTAATATCAAAAGTTTACTTTTTAGTTCATAATTTTGCATTTTATAGGAAACAGTTTAGGATAATAATTTAGATGCCAAATAAAAACATAAAACATTTACTGAAAGAGCGGATATTAGTTTTGGACGGGGCTATGGGCACCATGATTCAACGCCACACTTTAACCGAAAAGGATTTCAGAGGCGGGCGTTTTAAAAATCATCCTCAAGATTTGAAAGGCAATAACGATATTCTTTCATTAACTCAACCCGAAATAATAAAGAATATTCACAGAGCTTATTTGGAAGCCGGAGCGGATATTATTGAAACAAATACTTTTAACGGAACGTCGATTTCCCAAGCGGATTATGGAACAGAAAATTTTATTTACGAAATGAATTACGCTGCAGCAAAATTAGCAAAAGAAGCAGCCGGAGAATTTACCGCCAAAACTCCATCAAAGCCAAGATTCGTTGCCGGTGCTTTAGGTCCAACAAATAAAACAGCATCTATTTCCCCAAAAGTAACCGATCCGGGATTCAGAGCCGTAACGTTCGACGATCTGTTTGAAGCATATACCGAACAGATAAAAGGTTTAATTGACGGTGGTGCCGATTTATTATTGATAGAAACTATTTTTGATACCTTAAATGCTAAAGCAGCTATTTTTGCAATTGAAGAATACAGCGAAAAAGTTAACCGGCAAATTCCCGTAATGATATCCGGTACAATTACCGATGCAAGCGGCAGAACATTATCGGGTCAAACTTTGGAAGCTTTTTGGATTTCCGTTTCTCATACAAAAAATCTTCTTTCCGTCGGACTAAATTGTGCGATGGGTCCTCAACAATTGCGCCCTTACATCGAAGAACTTTCCAAACTGGCTGATTGTTTTGTCAGCCTTTATCCGAATGCGGGCCTGCCGAATGAATTCGGAGAATACGACGAATCGCCAAACTCAATGAGAGAGGTTTTGGAAGATTATGCTAAACGTGGTTTCTTTAATATTGTTGGTGGTTGTTGCGGTACAACCCCCCATCATATAAAAGCCTTTGCGGAAATGGTTAAAAATCTACCTCCAAGAATAATACCGGAGATTGAACCGTACTTAAGATTGAGCGGACTTGAACCGTTGGTAATAAGACCCGACTCGAATTTTATTAATATTGGCGAAAGAACTAACGTAGCAGGTTCAAGGAAGTTTGCGAGATTAATCCGTGAAAATAAATATGAAGAAGCATTGTCGGTCGCAAGAGACCAAGCAGAAAACGGAGCTCAAATTCTTGATATAAATATGGACGATGCAATGATTGATTCGGAAACGGCTATGATTAAGTTTCTGAATTTAATAGCTGCCGAGCCGGATATTGCCAAACTGCCGATTATGATTGATTCTTCCAAATGGTCTGTAATTGAAGCCGGACTTAAAAGATTACAAGGTAAAGGTATTGTTAATTCAATTAGTCTAAAAGAAGGCGAAGATGAATTCAGAGAACATGCAAAGAAAATTTTAAAATACGGCGCAGCTACAATAGTAATGGCATTTGATGAAAAAGGACAAGCAGATTCATTCGAGCGTAAAATACAAATTTGCCAACGGGCATATAATATTTTAGTGAATGAAATAGGATTCAAACCCCAAGATATAATTATGGACCCTAACATTTTTGCTGTTGCAACGGGAATTGCCGAACATAATAATTACGCGGTCGATTTTTTTGAAGCGACAAGATGGATTAAACAAAATTTGCCGCACGCTAAAGTTTCGGGAGGGGTAAGTAATGTCTCCTTTTCCTTTAGAGGAAATAACCGGGTCCGGGAAGCAATTCATTCCGCTTTCCTTTATCATGCAATTGAAGCCGGAATGGATATGGGAATTGTAAATGCGGGACAATTGGAAGTATATGAAAATATTCCGGAAGATTTACTGGAAAGGGTTGAAGATGTTTTACTAAACCGGCGGCCTGATGCAACCGACCGGTTAATTGAATACGCTGAAAACGTTAAGCAAAAAGTAAAAGTTGAAGGCAAAAAAGACGAATGGCGAAACCAACCTGTAGAAAAAAGACTTGAATATTCATTGGTTAAAGGTATTGTGGATTTTATTGAAGAGGATGTTGAAGAAGCAAGAAATAATTTTGATACCGCTCTGGAAGTAATTGAAAAACCGTTAATGAACGGTATGAAAGTCGTTGGCGAACTCTTCGGCTCGGGTAAAATGTTTCTACCTCAAGTAGTAAAAAGCGCAAGAGTAATGAAAAAAGCCGTTTCTTACTTAATCCCTTTTATAGAAGCCGAAAAATCCTCAGCCGGTGAAGTTTCGAACGCCGGTACTATTCTTTTAGCTACCGTAAAAGGCGATGTTCACGATATCGGCAAAAACATTGTCTCGGTTGTTTTAAGTTGTAATAATTATAATATAATCGATCTTGGAGTAATGGTGCCGTCCGAGAAAATACTTTCCACCGCAATTGAAAAAGATGTAGATATAATAGGACTTAGCGGATTAATTACGCCGTCTTTAGACGAAATGGTGCATATAGCCGGAGAAATGGAAAGATTGGGTATAAAAAAACCATTACTGATTGGCGGAGCTACTACTTCCAAAGTTCATACGGCAGTTAAAATAGCAGGAAATTACACAGGTCCCACTGTTCACGTAATAGACGCTTCGCAATCCGTGCCTGTTGTTAGTAATTTACTGGGTTCCCAAAGTAAAACGGAATTCGAGGAAAAAATTAAAAAAGAGTACGGGAAAATTAAAACCCAATACGAAAAAAGAAATGCCGCTAAGGAATTTATCACTATTGAAGAAGCAAGGAAAAATAAATTCAAAATCGATTGGGAAAAAGAGAAAATTTACAAACCTGCCTTTACCGGCGTAAAAATTTTTAACGATTTTCCGGTTGCTAATTTAAGGGAATTCATTGACTGGACGCCTTTCTTTAGAACCTGGGAATTAAAAGGAAAATATCCTGATATATTTAATGATTCCAAGTTCGGCAGCGAAGCTGAAAAATTATTCGATGATGCAACCAAATTGTTAGACGAAATAATTTCGGCAAATTACTTGAAAGCTAACGGAGTACTTGGAATTTTTCCCGCTAACAGTATTGGCGACGATATTGAAATTTATAAAGATTCAAATAGACGGGGAATCATAGCAGTATTACATACTTTAAGACAGCAATATAAAAAATCGGCATCATCAAAAAATTTAGCATTATCCGATTTTATAGCTCCCAAAGAAACCAATAAAGTTGACTACATTGGCATGTTTGCGGTTACCACCGGAATTAATATTGAAAAACTAATTGAAAAATACGAAGCCGAGCACGACGATTATAAAATTATTATGATTAAAGCCCTGGCAGACAGACTAGCCGAAGCATTTGCCGAACTAATGCATAAAAAAGTAAGAACAGAAATTTGGGGTTACGCCAGAAATGAAAATTTAGATAACAACGATTTGATAAAAGAAAAATACAAAGGTATTCGTCCAGCTCCCGGATATCCGGCTCAACCCGATCACACAGAAAAAATTACAATTTTTAATTTATTGGAAGCTGAAAAGAACACTGGAATATCCCTTACCGAAAATCTTGCCATGCATCCTGCGGCATCGGTGTGCGGTTTATATTTTGCAAATCCGGAAGCAAAATATTTTACAATCGGCAAAATAAGCAAAGACCAAGTACTCGATTACAAAAAACGGAAAGGGATGAGTTTAGAAGAAATTGAAAAATGGCTGAAACCGTATTTGAATTATATTTAAAATACAAAAACGCATTACATCATCTCTTTTCTGCACTAAAAAAACCACGATTTGCTATTCCGGCAAAAGTAGACCAAGTCCATTTACCCGAAATTTTACCGTTTACAAACAAACCTATTAATTGGATATTATTATCAATAACATTAGGATTTAAATTAATAAATATCGAATCATTTTTTATTGTTCCTTCAAGCTGACCGTCGCCTATTTGCGGTCCTCTTTCAATATCGTTGCCAATAGGAAGGATTGCCCAGTCTCCGGTAATTTTTGTTGAATCGGAAATATTGATTGTTAAAGTTCCTTGCGAAATTTTTACGCCGA
>JALSTI010000041.1 GCA_026983795.1 Melioribacteraceae bacterium | reverse complement strand
AGAAAGTAATTTTTGGGCTAAAGACAGCGGAAGCAAAATAGTTTCCGATTATCATGTTCAACAAGCTTATAATGCATCGCGGGAAAGACACGGTTTGTACGAATCGAAAATGCAGGAAATGATTGACGATAATACAATAATTATAGAGACAGACGGTGCAAAAGTAGGACAAATTAACGGATTAGCGGTTTATGAAAGCGGATTTCATTCTTTTGGCAAACCATCGCGTATTACGGCATCTGTTGCTTTAGGTTCCGGAAATATTATTAATGTTGAACGCGAAGCCGGATTGAGCGGAAGTACTCATAACAAGGGAGTTTTAATAATTACAGGTTACTTTAAAGAAAAATTCGGAAAAAGAATTCCTCTTTCATTTAATGCAAGTTTAGTTTTTGAACAGGGATACGGAATGATTGACGGCGACAGCGCTTCCATAACGGAAATTGCTGCGCTCGTTTCCAGTATTTCGGAAATTCCAATTAAACAATCATTTGCTATTACCGGCTCGGTCGATCAAAAAGGGCATATTCAGCCGATCGGAGGAGTAAATGAAAAAATAGAAGGATTTTTTGATGTGTGCAAAAACAGAGGACTCACAAAAAAACAAGGAGTTATTATTCCAACACAAAATGTAAAAGATTTAATGTTAAAAGATGAAATAATTGAAGCTGTTAAAAATAAAGAATTCCATATTTATCCCGTCTCCACAGTTGAAGAAGCAATCGAATTGTTAACGGGAATTAAAGCCGGGAAATTACAAAAAAATAAAAGATACCAACCTCATACGGTTTTCGGGGAAGTTGAAAAACATTTACGTGAAATGCGAAAAATTATTAAACCACCGTCTACAAACAGTAACACTAACAACAAACCTAAAAAGAAAACAATAAAAACAAAATGATTGAAAATATTGCTAAAACCAAAATATTAGTTACAATCGGACCGGCAACCGATTCTAAAGAAAAATTAAATTCATTGGTTGAAGCCGGCGCAAATGGATTTAGACTGAATTTTTCCCATGGCGATTACGATTATTTCAACAAAGTATTTACTAATATTAATTCCGTTTGCGAAGAAAATTCCCTATCAATTCCTATCTTAGTCGATTTACAAGGACCTAAAATCAGAATTGGGCATCTTGAAAATGACGGCGTGGAAATTAAAAAAGGAGATACAATTGAAATAACTACGGATGAAATAATCGGAAATAAAAATATAATTTCCACATCTTATAAAAATTTACCGCAAGATGCGGCAATAGGAAATTCAATCTTAATAGACGACGGTTTAATTCACTTGGAAATAATTGGCAAGAAGCCAAAAAGTGTAGTTTGTAAAATTATAGAAGGCGGGTTGTTGAAGCCGAGAAAAGGAATGAACTTACCAGGAATGAAATTGAGCACAAAAGCTTTAACAGACAAAGATAAAGAAAACCTGGAATTTGCACTTAAACACAGAGTGGATTTTATTGCATTATCATTTGTTAGATATCCGGACGATATTTTGCATCTAAAAGAATTCCTTAAAAATCATGACAGATCAATACCGGTAATTGCTAAAATAGAAAAGCCGGAAGCTGTAGATAATTTTGATTCCATTCTGGACGTCTCTGATGGAATAATGATTGCCAGAGGAGACCTTGGCGTTGAACTTCCGACCCAACTTGTGCCAATTATTCAAAAGAATATAATACGAAAATGTAACGCTGTTGGGAAATTGGTAATTACTGCTACACAAATGCTTGAATCTATGATTTATCATTCCGTCCCAACCAGAGCGGAAGCTTCGGATGTGGCTAATGCAGTCTTGGACGGTACCGACGTTGTTATGCTAAGCGGAGAAACTTCAGTCGGTAAATTTCCGACAGAAGCAGTAAAAGTAATGAATAAAATTCTGTTAACAGCAGAAAATCAAACTCAATTTAAAATTCCCGTTAAATACGAATTGCCAAAAAAAATAGCCGATAATTTATTTGACGCCGCAGGTAAAGGCTTTGCCGAAATTGCAGATCAAATTAATGCAAAAATTATTGTTGTTTTCACAAAATTTGGGAGAAAAGCCAAAGTATTATCAAAATTCCGGCCCCGGGCACAGATTTTTGCCGTATCAAATAGATTTGAGTCTTTAAATGTATTAAATCTTTATAAAGGAATAATTCCACATTTTCTTAATGATTTTGATGTAGAAGACGCTGCTATAAATTCCGTATTGGATATTCTTAAAGAAAAAAAATTTGTAAATGAAGGCGATGTAATTGTATTCACGTCCGGCGCTCCTATTACAGACAAAGACCGAAGAAACTGGATAAGATTTTTTGTTGTATAAAATTTAATTAATTTTTTACCGTCTTAGATTTAAATATCACAGTACTCCGATGTTATTTAACGAAAGAAAGGTTTGTTATGGAGCTTAAATTAGCAAATTGGTGGGAAACTTTACCGAACGGAAAAATACTTTGCACACTGTGCCCCAGATACTGCACAATTGGTAACGGACAAAAAGGGTTTTGTTATATTCGTGAAAACATTGATAATAAATTATATTCCACCGGATATGGTCATCCTACCGGTTTTGCCGTTGATCCAATAGAAAAAAAACCATTGAATCATTTTTTACCCGGCACCGGGGTGCTTAGTTTCGGAACGGCGGGTTGTAATTTGGGATGCAAATTTTGTCAAAATTGGACGATGAGTAAAGCCAAACTTGACGAGACTTATTCGGTTAATGCTTCTCCCGAAGATGTTGTGCAATTGGCAATAAAATATAATACTCCTTCGATTGCTTATACTTATAATGATCCCACTATTTTTGGCGAGTATGTAATAGATATTTCCAAACTTGCCCGTGAAGAAGGAATTAAATCCGTTATGGTAACGGCAGGATACATCGATAAAAATGCACGGAAAGACGTTTATAAGTACATAGATGCGGCAAACGTTGACTTAAAAGCTTTTTCCGAAACCTTCTATCACAAATTAACTTTTTCTCATTTGAATCCAGTTTTGGATACGTTAAAATGGCTAAAAAACGAAACTGATATTTGGTTTGAAATTACCACTTTGCTAATACCGGATGAGAACGATTCGCCGGACGAAATAAGGCAAATGTGCGATTGGATTTTAGAAAATTTGGGAGATGAAATCCCTCTGCATTTTACGGCGTTTCATCCCGATTTTAAAATGCTTGATAAACCGAGAACTCCGGCTTCCACCTTAAATACGGCACGAAGTATTGCGCTTAAAGCCGGTATAAAATATTGCTATGTTGGTAATGTTTTTAACCGTGAAGGGCAAACTACATATTGTCCGAATTGTGGGGAAGCATTAATTATAAGGGACTGGCATTCGGTTGAAACCAACAAACTAACAGACGGTAAATGTTATAAATGCGGAACTAAAATTGCCGGCGTCTTTTGATTTCTTAGCTTTGTGTTTAATATGAAGAAACTCCGGTTTGTTAACCATTATTTTGTAAGTTAAGATAAAACGGAAATATTACTCATTTTCTTATGAACAAAATTTCTAACTCAAAAAATATAATTTTTAAGTTAAACCGGACTGTTTTTAAAAATAGTATTCTTTAAAAGAAGATTTACTTCATCAAAATTAATTTTTTTGTTATGGTGAACTTACCTGAAATTAGTCTGTAAAAATAAATTCCGCTCGGCAAATTGTTTGCATCGAATGTAACTTGGTAATTTCCGGGAGCTTGTTTTTTATCTACCAATGTTACTACTTCTCTGCCCAATATATCAAACACCTTTAGGCTTACAAAAACCCCCCTTGTATTCCCCCCTTTGGCAAAAGGGGGATTGAGGGGAGTTGAGATTGAATATTGGATTGTAGTTGTTGAGTTAAAAGGGTTCGGGTAGTTTTGATACAACCGGAATGTATTCTCAACAACGTTACCTTTAATTCCAACCGGATTAGGATTATAAATTTTAATTTCATCGAACCAAAATCCGTTGCCGGTCAAATCCCCGTATTCGGCTACAATGTGGAATTCATCAATAGCCGTCCAATCGAATTTACCTTCGGGATCAAACCATCCGTTATCCCACGCACCTTTTTCCCAAAAGTTTTTGAGCGGAATTTCCACTTTGTGCCATTGTCCGTCGAACGGCACCACTGAACTGTCAATCATATACACCATTCGCCACGGATGATCGCCCGGAATATTTTCTTCCTTTGTATCGACAAACCTTACGTTGAATTTTTTATTTGCAGCCGGACTGCGGAACCAGAAGCCCAGTACGTAATTTTCCCGAACAAGATAAGAAAGATCGCGGTCGGGTATAAAATCGAATCCGATATATTGGTATTGTTCGCTTCCGTTCCAATACAAACAAAAATCTCCTTTCCGGGGATTCAATTCCGAATATAAATCAAGCGATTCGTCGTTAACATAACTCCGCTCACGGATATTTCTTTCAACATAATCGGAATAAATTCCAATTTCCGAACTGTCGGGCTTTCTGACAAATTCCTTTTGCGCAACCGGATTAAACCCGAGCGCTTCAACGAGCGGTATATTCAAATCGTATTCGAATAATTCGTTAGAACCTTTCTCAAACAAACCGAATCCGTCTTTGTAATCCCACATAATCCACGGGATTCCGTTCTGCTCGAAATAATTCCGCACAAGGTCGTACCAAAAAACCCTGTCGTCAT
>JALSTI010000040.1 GCA_026983795.1 Melioribacteraceae bacterium | reverse complement strand
TAACTAAACAAATGTGTAATTAGAACAGGGTAAAATTATGAAAAAATATTTAATAAGAATAATTAAAATGACTGCATTTCTTTCAATTATCGGCATCATATTTCAAGCATTATTTGTAAATATGATTTTTGCAGCAAGCCCCGCAAAAGCGCAAAATTTAAGTAATATCAAAATTACGCTTGAAATTAAAAACGTTACACTAAAAAAAGCGCTCGATCAAATCCAAAACCAAACCGGATATAGATTCGTTTACAGTAATAGCGAGATTCCTCTCAACCAAAGCACAACTTTAATTGCTACTAATGAATCTCTTGAAAATGTTTTGAGAAAACTTGCCGAGCAACATAATATCACATTTAAACAAATTAATAAACAAATAGTAATTAAAAAATCGAATGTTGAAATTAAAAAGAATAAAGTGGAGCCGAACACCAAAATTTTCGGGAAGGTAATAAATGCCGAGACCGGTGAACCGTTGATTGGAGCAAACATAGTTATAAAAGGAACAGCTAAAGGTGCTTCAACGGATTCGGATGGGGAATTTGTAATTAAAAATCTGGAGCCGGGTAACTATACAATAGTTGTTAATTATATTGGCTTTATCAAACAAGCGGAAAAGATAAAAGTTATTGCCAACAGAACTGTAGAAATTAATTTTGAACTCCAACCTTCGTTACTAGATCTTAATGAAGTTATTGTAACGGGAAGTCAGAGCGGAAGACAAAAGCGAGCCCTTGCAAATCCCGTTACAACCATCTCGGATGACGAACTGAAATTTATGTCCATAGATAAAATTGACGATCTCTTCGAAGGAAGAGTGCCTGGCGGATATTCATTGGAATTGGATTACCAGAACAGAAAAAATCAAACAATATCGCTAAGAGGCAGCCAATCGTTTAATTCTTATAACAATACCGTTAAAATGTACATCGATGGTGTGGAAGTTGCCGATTACTCTTTCAGTCCCATTAACACACTGGATTACAACGATATAGACAGAATTGAGATTTTACGCGGACCTATGGCTTCTACTTTATATGGTTCAGGGTCAAGCGGGGGAGTTATTCAAATCTTTACGAAAAAAGGTATCCGTTCCGGAACAAAAATCCGTTTTAAAAGTTATGTAACAACAACCTCAACGCCTTATGTAGAAAAAACCCCAATAGGACAGTATTATTCATTTGGTATTTCCAGCGGCTCCTCCGACAAAGGCTTCCATTTCGGATTATATCGATCGGTTTCAAATCTCCCGTATCCAAACAACGGCATTAACGATAAGGATTGGAAACTAAACGGCGGTTTGAATATGAGAACGGGACCTTTCAGTATCGACCTGAAAGCTTCTTACGGCTCAAGTATTTTCGGCTCCGTAAACAACCCTTACATTTTGGATTTGGCTAAAGAACGCGGGTGGACGGCATTACCTTCATTCTATAAAGATATTAGAGATCATAAGTATTCAAGCATTGATCAGAGAGCAAGTATTAATTTAAGACATGTGATATCGGATAAGTGGTATCAAAATTTGACTTTGGGGTATAATAAAACAAGTTATGAAAATGTTGCGCTGGCATCGACGAATAATAAATACCAATATCTCGACCGTACATGGCAGAAAAACACGATTTCATGGTTTATTAATACAAGACAGAATTTTATGCGAAATTATACTGCGGATATTACAGCCGGTATCGAACACACAATTCAAAAATCGAATTATTTAAATTCGAATCTTGATGTTGTTCCCGAAGACATCAGGGCAAAATCTTTGCAGAGCGGTATTGTTAATAATTACGGATATACTAATACAGGATACTACGGAGAAGCGGTCATAGGTTATAAAAATAAATTGTATTTAACTGCAGGTATGAGGTTCGAAGATAACAGCTATTACGGAGACAAGTACGGATTGGATAAAAACCCGAGAATCGGATTATCTTATGTATTCGAAAAGAAAGGCTTCGTATTAAAGCCCAGAATTTCTTGGGGAAGTTCTTCCACTGCGCCGAAAGAATTCCAAAAAGAATATCAAAAGACTTCGTTTGTTACTATTCTGGCAAATCCGAACCTCGGACCTGAATCGCAATCGGGTTATGAAGCTGGTCTCGATTTTTATTACCGTGAGTGGGCTTCGTTGGAAATAACTTATTATAATCAAGTTGTAAAAAACGGGATTACAGGTGTAAATGTAGATGATCCCAACACACCCGAAAGAGAAGTTCAATATCAAAATATTAATGAGTTTTTTAACAAAGGTTGGGAATTTAGCGGGAAAGTACTGTTTAATCCGGTTTCCGTTGACTTTACATTTACGATTATTAACAGCGAATACGGGAAGAATCCTTTTAATACCGACCCAAACAAAGTCGATTGGAAATATAAAGAAGGAGCGAGGAAACTTTATACTCCCGATTATACCGGCTTCTTGGGAATTTCTTACTTAGTTCCGGCAATACTTCCATTTTCCAATAAAGGCGGAGAAATTGGGTTAAACGTTATGTATACCGGTAAAATGCTTATTGTTAATACTTTGAGATTGTATGACGGTTACTATAATCCTGACATAGGAAGGATTTCTTCAAAAGACCAAGAATATCTTACCGAAAAGGAAGGGTTCTTTAAAATAAATTTCCGCAGCAGTTATTGGATTACCGATTATGCATCTATTTTCTTTAATATTGATAATCTTACCAATTATCAAAAAGGCGGTTACTCGAATGTAACTCCTTCGATTGGGAGGGTAATAAAAGCGGGATTGGAATTCCTGTTCTAAAACCAATACAATATTAAACTTATTGTGCAGTAAAGTGATTTTGATTACAATAGCCCCAACTTTACGGGGCTATTTATTTGATAATTAAAGTTTTAAGAGGAAATATGATAAGTAAATTTTTTAAAATATTAATAGTAATAATATTTTTAGTTGCCGGTTGCAGTACCAAAATTCCAAATAAAAGCTCGGTGCGGTTTGAACCCAGCAAACCCATATTGGATGAAAATCTGACAGTGACTTTTGTTCCTGGAATTAATTCGCCTTTGAAAAAAGCGCAAAATATTACCATGCAAGCATTGTATGTGCCTGTAACGCCCACTGAAAGGGAAATTCTGGAAAAAGGCAAAATGGTTGAAATTCCAATGAAAAAAAACGGAAACGAGTGGAAAGCGAATATGAAGCCGGGTAAGTCTACCGGGGCAATAGTTTTTCAGTTTTATTCCGGAGATAAATCAGAAAATAAAGGTAAGACAGGCTGGGAAACGCTTATTTATAATGCCGGCGGTCTGCCGGTTGAAGGCGCATACTCTGCTCTTTCACAGTCGTTCGGTTCGGGAATGGTATCGTTTCTAATGAATTTAAAAAGGTTTAACGATGATACGGCTATGGTGTTTTATCGGAATGAATTGAAGCAGTATCCCGGAAATCAACGTGCTAAAGTGGTTTCTGTTTTTTCAAGAGCAAGAAGCGCCAGAAAAAAGAAAGACAAAATTGGACTTGAGAGTTTAGAAAGAGAATTGGATTCATATATTGCAGAGCATCCTGAAGACATTGGAGTTTTGGAATTGGCTTATTCCTATTTTTATAGGTCTAATCCGGAAAAATCCGAAAAAGCTCTTGAGCTAATAAAAAAAATCAATCCTCTTCACCGGTATGTTCTTAGCAGAGAATTAGCGGAAATTAAAAAAATCAAAAATGAGAATGCACGTTTGCAAAAGCTTTTGGCAATGGAAAAGGAAGTCCAAAATACTGGTTATTATATTACTTGGGGACGTTCTGTGTTAAAGGAATTGTCTTCCGTAGGGAAATGGCAAACGCTTGTAGATATTGCGCGGAATATGGAAAAACGTATTGAAACGGGCGCTTTCATTTATCCTTCTTATTCTAAGGCGAAAGCCAAGAAAACAATAAACTCCCGTCTTTTTACTCCTTTACTTTCTCTAGCGGAAGCTTATTATAAACTGGGTGAAAACAAAAAAGCGGAAGATACTTATGTTAAATTGGGGAAATTGAAGTTTTATCCGAATCAAGAGATGGTTTTCAAACGAAATTATTTGCAGTTTTTAGTTGATACACGGCAATGGGAAAAAGCCATAAAAATGGGTAGGGAAGCAATTGAAACGGCAAATTACGATGATAAAATAATCGAGTTGTTTAAAACTGCATATATAAACAAAACCGGCAATGCGCAAGAGGCTGAGCAAAAAATAATAGAAGCAAAGAAAAAGGCCGGTACGTACCGTAAGGAAGAAATTGAAAAAATGTTTATTACGAATGCAAAGCCTGCTCCGGATTTCAAATTAAGAGATTTAGACGGTAAGCAAATTACGCTTTCGTCTATGCGGGGTAAAACGGTGATTATAGATTTTTGGGCAACTTGGTGCGGACCGTGCAAAGCTTCATTTCCTTTGTTGCAAAAATTTTGGAAGCAACACCGTAATAACCCCGATATAATGGTTTTAGCCGTAAATACTCAAGAGCAATCTAGGGGTAAAAAGCGTATTGATGTTGTCAGGAAATATATGGCGGATGGGAAATACGATTTTCCGGTTTTGATAGATGAAAACAATGAAGCTGTAAAGAATTATGGGGTAACCGGACTTCCGACCAAGTTTTTTATTGGACCGGACGGAAAAATTTATTTTAAAGAGGTCGGTTTCAATGGTCAAGGTATGGTTGAAGATATGAATGTAATGCTGCAAATTATCAGCAAAAAAGTGAAGATTAAAAAATAGTCTTTTGTATAATCTCCCTG
>JALSTI010000039.1 GCA_026983795.1 Melioribacteraceae bacterium | reverse complement strand
ATATTTAATTTTTTTCTGAACTTTGAAAGCCCGATGGAAGAGCGGACGACTAAAATTAAAACTGCTAAAATTGAAAGGTAAGGAATAAGCTTTTCAAAAGATAAAAAAATTGTTATCAACAATCCGGACATCCCGAATACATTTACAAATCCGGATAATATCTCTTTTTCCCGTTCAAGTTTTAACCTTTCGTGAATATACAAAACCGTTGGGAACGAACGGTTTAACAACACTACCAAAAAAGCCATTGCGCTTGCAAACGTCCAACCGCCGAGCAGTACAATACTAACCGCAATTAAATCAACGGCAAAAGGCGCAATTGCTTCAGTAGTTAAAGTTTTTTTATAATTCAAAACTTCCGCCGCAAGATAAAATGCCATAATTATTATTGCCAGAAAGAAAGGGATAAATACATATATTTTAAAGTTAAAAGGAATAAGGGTCATAAACAAAATTGCCAAGCCGGAATAAATCATCAGAAAAATAAGCGCAATCTTCTTTAGTTGTTCCGTTTGATTTTTATTAAATAAAACTCTAACCGGTTGATGCGCAAAAAATATGAAAAGCGATACAAGGAATAAAAACAATCCGTTTTTGGAATATGCGACAATTATAGATAAGAGCAAGGGTTCAAAATAAAATCCCCACGAACCATGTTCTTTCGGATATGCTACTTTCTTTATTTTTGATAAATTAATCATTTGAATTCAATTTTAGAAAAACAGTTTAGCAAAAGATAAAATACCTTGTTTCCACGGCACTCTATGCGAAACACCGGATTGATTTTTAAATTGGTCAATATTTTCCAAATACCACTTATAATTTCTTATTAATGCATCTTTATTGGAATATTTAGGAACAAACCCTAATTTTTTCTCTGCTTTTTCAATCGATACAAAAGAATCCTTAGATGCGGTTTCGTAAACCCATTTATACAAAGGAGACAAATTCAGCGCTTCTAAAATTCTTAACGTCCAAATTATCGGTTTTTCGGGCAATCCGACGATATGCTTACCCTTACCTGCGAAATCTAAAACCGCCTGATAGTCTTCCTTCATTGTTGTATACTCCTTCGCGCCGATATTAAATGTATCGTTAACTGTTTCTTCATCTAACGCTAAACATTTTTCAACTGCATTGCATAGATCCTCAACATCCAGCAACTGATATCTGTTGTTTCCTTTCCCAATCATTGGAAAATTATGGCCTGTATAAGCCCAATCATATAATAATGCAAAAACGCCAAGACGTTCCGGACCAATAAATGATTTGGGTCTTATTACCGGCACGCACATTCCTTTTTTTCTATATTCCTCGCAAATTTTTTCCGCCTTAACTTTAGCTTTGCCGTATGGTCCAACACCGTCTAATTTATCTGTTTCGTAAAGCGGATGATGATCGGGAATACCATAAACTGCAGTTGATGAAATATGAACAAATCTTTTAATACCTTTTTGAAATGACTCTTCCAGCATTAATTTTGTTCCATTAATTCCGGTCGTTAAAATTTCCTCTTCCGGATAAAGAGGTAAAGCCATTGCCGAGTGAATTACAAAATCCACATCTTTCAATGCTCTTCTAACATCTTCCGTATTTCTAATATCCCCTTTAATTATTTCTACTTGGTCCTTTTCCGGATAATTAAAATCGGCAATATCCATTGAAACTACATTATACTTATTCTTCAATAAATATCTTATCATGTTAATTCCGAAAAATCCGGATCCTCCGGTAACAAGTACCTTTTTCATAATTCCTTTATAAATAGAAAAAATATTTATTGATTTTTATTAGTTTTTATTAAATTGTAAATTATATACTACAAAATTAAACAAAGAAAGGAGAAAAAATGCACTCAATATCTTTAAGAAAATTATTTATTTTCTTTCTCGTTTTTGCTGTTTTTTTTAGTGTTAACAGCTTGTTTGCTCAAAAACAGTTTGAAGGAAAAATAAAATTTTCAATTTCCGATGGCGGAAATAATATGATAATGGATTACATTATAAAAAACAATATGGTAAGAATTGAAATGCCGGGAAATCAGGGCGGAGCAATGATTATGAAGGACAAGAAAATGTATATGGTAATGCCTTCACAAAAAATGTATATGGAATTTTCTATGGATAAAATGAAAAAAATGGCTGAAAAATATAAAGGTAAGGCTAATTCCAAATCCCATGTTGAAAATTTTGACATCAATAGCATGAGAACGGGTAAGACGAAAGAGATATTCGGGCATAAATGTGAACAGTGGATATATAATGATAAAGATGAAAACACAACAGTGGAAATGTGGATTGCTACCGATATGGGTAATTTCTTCTTTGCTCAGAATCCTATGGCACCTTCAAACGGACCTGCATGGCAACGCCAATTGGAAGGTAAAAAGTTTTTCCCCATGGAAGTTATTTCAAAAGATAGTGACGGTACGGTTAAAAACGTATTTAAAGTTATTGAAATTAAAAACGTATCTGTAAATAGCGATTTGTTTAACATACCGGAGGGTTTTAATAAAATGACAATACCCGGAATGAATTAATAACTTAAAACTTAAATCGTAAGACTTCTAAAGAAGGGAAAATGTTCTGTTTTCCCTTTTTTATTTAGATTACTTGCTAAAATTTAATGAATACTTCATCTTTCATACTGGTAAATCTCTTATTACTATTTTCATTTATGAGCTGCAAGGATGAAAGTAATAAACCAACATATATTCCTCCCGGAACTTCAATTGTTGACAAACAGTTTAATTTTCACATTGTAAATAAAGGTGTTTGGCGGTCTTCGCAACCGAATAAAGAATCTTTAATTCGAATGAAAAATTTCGGATTAAAAACCATTGTTAATTTACGGGGCGATTCCACAACTGATGTTTGGGAAAGTAAAATTGCCGATAGTTTAATGTTACACTATTTTAATATCCCGTTAGATGCCGGAAAAAAACAAAGCGATAAAAAACTGAATGAAATTTTAAGTATAGTCTTAAACCATTCCAATCAACCGGTTTTAATACATTGTTTAGGCGGAAAAGATCGAACGGGAATGGTCGTTGGAATTTATGAATTAATTTCAAAAATGAAATCGTTGAACGAAGTACATAAAGAAATGCTAATGTACGGATATGATGAGGAAAAATATCCTTTAATTTATCAAACAGTTAAAAATTGGGAAAATTTTAAAAAATGAAACACTTAAAATTGTTGATTGTTTTATTAATTCTATTTGGAATTACAGCATGCCGGGAAAAACAACTCTCCTCGGTTAATCAAAATCAAGAATTACAAAAACTTTTACCCGAAATAAACCCTCTTAAAATTTCGTTGCAAGGTGAAATTAGTAACCGCAATTCCGAAATTTCGGGTTTGGCTTGGTATAAAGAAAATTTGATTTTACTCCCACAATTTCCAAACAAATGGAAAAACGGCGATGCCGGAACGGTTTATTCAATCAGTAAAAAACAACTTATCAATTATATTAACGGGAAATTAACTCAACCAATTCTACCGCAAAAATTAAAATTCTTCTCTAAAGGTCTGGAGCAATTCGATTCCAAAGGTTCGGGTTATGAAGCAATTTTATTCGATAAAAACGACGTTTATATTTCAATAGAATCGTTCAGTCACGACGAAACCGACGGTTTTGTGGTAAAAGGAACTGTTTCTTCGGAAGATACATCAATCGTATTGGATGCAAATACTCTTAGGAAAATACCATTGAATATTAATTTATTTAATTCAAGTTGTGAAACAATTTTGAATTTTAAGCAAAATATTGTAACAATATTTGAAGCCAATGGTAAAAATATAAATCCAAATCCTTTAGCTTACGAATTCGATAACAATTTATCATTTATCAAATTTTTGCCCTTTCCTACAATAGAATATAGAATAACAGATGCCACTTCGGTGGATGAGAACGGAAAATTTTGGGCGATGAATTATTTTTACCCGGGAGATAAAAACTTGCTTAATCCTGCCGAAGATTCGCTGAAATTAAAATTTGGATACGGAAAAACTCATTTTTTATCCGAAGCGGTGGAAAGAATTGTACAGCTGAAAATTTCTGAAGATAAAATAGTTGAAACCAATATACCGCCTATTTATCTTAAATTGGATGTAAACAATCCCAGTCGTAATTGGGAAGGTTTGGCTAAATTGGATGATTTAGGTTTTCTTATTGTAACCGATAAATACCCCGAAACTATTTTGGCTTTCGTTCGCTATCCATAAAATTTTCATTTAAAAACAAAAAACCCAACGGATTAACGTTGGGTTTCTCAAGGAGAATAAAACGAAAAGTTAAACTACGTCTTTCAGATCTTTTATTAACCAACGTCTGCTTTTCATATAATGTTTTTTTATTAATTCTTCGTCAAAACCCAATGCCCAAACTACATCCGGATTAATTTGGCTAATTACCTCTTCATCTTCAGGGTTAAATTTAATTCTGTGATAATAAATTTCACCGTCTCTGGTTTTATATAAATTATGATTTAATTTATTTATCCCACGGTTGTCTGTATTTAAGTCATAATGATTCATTTTTTCTCCTTTTTCGTTTTTTATAACATACATGTCAAGCTTTGTGCCATTTTAAAAATGCTAATTTTGGTTAGTTTTTTCACTTTATTTCATAAACTTCGTCTCGAAATGAAAAAAAACCAAATTCCGGTGAGCCATAATGAAACAGCATATAGTTTTACCGGTAAATATTTAATTAATTTTTCAATCTGATAAAGATTTGAAAATTTCTTACAAAAGCTAAAAATTCTTCTAAATAGCTACTTTTTTTTGTCAATCCAAAGACAAAAGCCGCTTAAAAATAAAAATCGCTTAAGTATTTTTTGTATATTGTTTTCACATTTCAAAAATAAAAAGGAATTAAAATGTCTGTATCAAATAACAAAGTAGTGCATATTCACTACAAATTAACAAATGACAAAGGAGAAGTACTCGATACATCCGAAGGAAGAGCTCCTTTAGCTTACATTCAAGGCAAGGGAAATATTATTCCGGGGTTAGAAAAAGCTTTGGAAGGAAAAGAAAAAGGCGATGATTTAACGGTAACTATTCCCCCCGAAGAAGCTTATGGAGTACATGACGAACGATTAATTCAAGTATTACCAAGATCATCTTTCCAGGGAGTTGAAGAAATAAAACCAGGAATGCAGTTTCAAGCAACAATTGAAGGTCATCCTCAAATTCTGACGGTTACTAAAGTTGAAGGAGATGAAATTACCGTTGATGCTAATCATCCATTGGCGGGAGAATCTTTAACTTTTGATGTTACGGTAACCGATATAAGAGATGCCACGGAAGATGAACTGGCGCACGGTCATGTTCATGGTCCTGAAGGGCACTCGCATTAATTTAAGAGGTTAACCATGAAACGATTAGTTATTTTATCTGTTTTTGTCCTTATTTTCACTTCAGCTTTATTTGCAGGTAACGGACTTGTTAAAGTAAAAAGTACTCACAACGTTCATGCAACCGTTGATTCTCTTGTAAAAGTATTGAAAAGCAAAGGAATGACTGTTTTTGCGGTTATTGATCATCAAAAAGGAGCTGAATCAGTTGGAAAAAAAATAAGACCCACTACGGTGGTAATTTTTGGAAATCCTAAAATCGGAACGCTTCTAATGCAATGTAACCAAACCGTTGCTATTGATCTGCCTCAGAAAATGTTAATTTGGGAAGACAGCTCAGGACAAACATGGATTGCTTATAATAATCCAGATTATTTGGTTGAGAGACATAAATTAAATGACTGCAACAAAAAAATAGTTGCTAAAATTAAAGGTGCTCTCAAAAAATTTGCGGAAACGGCTGCTAAATAGTTTATATTCCATTTCACAATGATTTCCGGAACACAATAAATAAAAAAAACCCTCGCCGATAATCAAATCTTCGAGGGTTTTAAAATTACAACCTGTAAAGTGAATTACATTTTGGATTTATAATCTTTTCTCATCCAATGAGCCAATTCTTTTATTTCGGTTAAATCTCTCTGCATTTCACTCCATCCGTACCAAAGAGCATAGTCGGGGCTGGCATGGAAAGTACCTTGGAATGTTCTCATTCTATGTTCTAAGAACATAACAAAAAGTTTTTGCTCAATTGACGTAGGAGCATCGTGAAATGTTAATAACAAAGGATAATCGTAAGGATATGCTTTCGGTTTGGGAATCACTTTATCCTTGTAAAGACCGGCAACCGTTCTAATTGCTTCAGCCATTAAATGATCGGCAGCTTTAATCATCTCATCGCCTTTTTTCAATTCTCCTTCGGCAAAATTTTTGGAGTGGCAATTCTGACATGTTTTTACCATTTTATCTCTTTCTTTTTGCCATTCATCTTGAGTTAATCTGGCAATATCAGCAGCTTTAACCACATCAAGTAATTTGGTTGGTTTCCCTTGCGGATCTAGTACTCCTAATGCTTGTAATATGGTTACTTGGTCTGCAGCCCATTGTTTATCTTTGGGTAACGGAAGTTTTACCGCCAAAAATCCCCAAGCAGTACGAACATTATGATTTCCGTTTTGCATGTGACAAGTCTGACAAGTTGGAGCCGGTGTATCTTCCGATAAAACTCCCAATTGTTTCAATTCATTTCTAACACCATGTTTGGAACTTGAATACATTTCCCATTGAGGATGATCAAAACCCATGTGGCATGTTTTACAAGCTTGAGGTTGCTTTGCTTCTTTAACGGAAAAAGTATGACGGGTATGGCATGCATCGCAAGATGCGTGACCAAACATTGAACCTTCACTTTTTAATCTGGCAAGCTCCTCTTTGGATTTTACACCTATTTTGTGGCATGAACCGCAACCTTTTTCACCATCTACCAACGGAGAAGGCTGCATGTGTATTGTTGGCATTGCCATTAAAGTACCCCACCCTTTTGAGTGTTTTCCGTCGAGGAATTGTTTTACTTGAGTTTCGTGACAATCGCCACAAGTTTCATAAGTCGGTAATTCCGCCTTCGCAAAATCTGTCATTGTGGTATGTTCATCACCATGACAAGTCGAGCAATCAACATCATTCTGCGAATGCTTGCTGTTCTGCCAATCTTGCACAATTTTTGGCGTTACTTTTTTGTGGCAATCAATACAATTTTGGGCGTTTAATATTGATGCGACAAAAAAAGACAGGATAAATAATGTTGCTAATTTAGCTTTCATTCGTCCTCCGTTTAGGTGTGGTGTTTAGGAAAAATTCAGAATTTAATATCCGATTTAAAAATACTAATTATTTATATTCCTTTCAACTTTGTTTCTTATTCTTATTAAAAAAAGTAAAGTGTTTAACTATTTTTATTAAGCCCATTCATTATTTTTAAGGTGATAATTTAAATAAAAAGCGAAAAGTGATGAATAATTTTATAGAAAAATTTAATTTTAAAAGAATATTTACTTACACGGAATTTTTAAATTATTCGAAAACCAAAATAGAAACTAAAAGTGAAGAATCGGTTGACGGTAAAGAAAAAATTTACTTGGAATATAGTAAGATAAACCTTGTCAGAAGTATTAGAATTCAAAAGTCATATAAATTAAATCCCGAATTAAAACAGTATTTCGAAAAAATTGAAGAGAAACAAATTTGGCTGGTTATTACCGAAGATTGGTGCGGGGATTCTGCTCAAAATCTTCCATACATTTATAAATACGTTGAAAACCATCCGAAAATAGACTTTAAAATTGTTCTGAGAGACGAAAATGTTGACATACTCGACCAATTTTATGAAAACGGAGCGGGACGCGGAATACCTAAAATCATAATTTTTACCAGTTCCGGAAAAGTGTTATTCAAATGGGGTCCACGTCCTGCTTTTGCCCAAAATTTTGTAAAAGAACTAAAACAAAACGGTATTGAGAGCAAAACAGTAAATGAAAAACTTCACTTGTGGTATGCACGGAATAAAGGTAAGGAATTGGAGAAAGAATTAAAAAATATGTTAATAAAAATCAGCTCTGTATAAAACTGAATTTTCAAAACTAATTTTTTAATAGGAATTATCGTAGAACGGTTTATTTTTAGATACTTCACTATTTTATATTTTGTGGTAACTCCATTCCCCCGGAATTTAATAAAACAAGAGTTCATTCAACAATAAAAGGATTATTTTACAAAACGCTGATTTTTACGGAACCGTTTGCACATTTATTTTCGTTATTCTCCATATTAAACAATCCATACATCCAAAACTATCAAGAAATATTTTCCAATGGCGGAACAATATTTCCGGCAGTATCGGTATCAACATTGTTCCATGATTTTTCTCACTCCGGGCAACCCTTTAACACTCACTGCGGTATGTATACAATTATCAGGTTTTCAAAAACACGTACGCAATAACCTGTTTTTAAATCTTTTTGCTTTTTTGTTCGCTTTAGTTTGTAAAATAGTTTTGGATTTAATCAGACATTCTATCGCATTTTATCAAATTATTTTGTATTTTTTATATTAATTCCAACCTTACTTAGAGAAAGCAATGAATAGAAAAAATTTCCTCAAGTCGTCAATTTTAATCGGTACGGGATTATTCTTCCAGGGTAACCGCTTTATAAGTTTAATGAAAGACAATAAATTTACGTTTCAAGAATTACGTAACGGAATCGGGTTTTACGTTAACAAAGGCGGTACAATCGGTTGGATGATTCATAATGACGGTATTGTTGTTATCGATTCCCAATTTCCCGACACTGCCGAAATTTTTGAGGACCAACTCAAAAAAGAATCTTCCGGAAAAATAAATATCCTCTTTAATACTCATCATCATCGCGACCATACCGCCGGAAATACTTATTTGGTAAAATTTGCAAAAGAAATTGTAGCTAATAAAAATTGCGTCCGGCTCCAAAAAACCAGAAATGTTGGCAATGATCTTGATAAAAATAAAGTTTACGCAAATAAAACATTCGATAAAGATTGGTCGCTTAATTTGGGAAAAGAAAGATTATTCGCTTACCATTTTGGACCCGCGCACACTGGGGGCGATTCCATTTTTCATTTTGTTAATTCGAATGTTGTACACATGGGCGACCTTGTTTTTAACCGGATATATCCATGGGTAAATAAAGAAGACGAAGCTTCGTTAAAAGGATGGGTCGACTATTTGGATAACGCAATCAATTATTTTGATAACGATGCGGTTTTTATTTTCGGTCATTCCTATACTCCGGAAAAAGTACATGGGAATAAAACCGACTTAAAATTTATGCGTAATTATATTGAAGCTTTGCTTAACTATGTGACAAAAGAAAAAAAAGACGGAAAAACCGAGGAACAAATTCTTAAAACAGAATACATTCCGAAATTTGAAAATATGAAAGCTTTATGGAAAGGTGCTTTACAAGCTAACATTAAAGCGGCTCTTATTGAATTAAAATAAACGGTACTTAATAGTTACTGTTACCATTTTTACCTTGAATTTTTTTACGGATTTATAAATTTTTGAAATATTCTCCGGATTTTCCTAATTGCAAAATTGACGGCTGCAGGACAGACTATTTTTAGTATAAATTTATATTTAAACTATGCTTATAACAATTTCCATATTGATTTTAGCTTTTGTAACCGGATTTATTTTACGCGGTTATATCATTGATAATAATCATAACCAAACTTTACTTAACCATAAATCCGATATTTCTATTTTTCTTAAAGAAACAAAACAGTTCAGAGATAAAATCTATACACTTCAAAGAAGGAATAAAATTCTTGAAAACAGGGTTTTTAATCTAATCCACAAAGCAAAAAAGATGGCGGGGAAAGAAACTTTGAAAGAAAAGAAAAAACTGCACCGTAATAAATTCGATAATTCATACTTTACAACCAATTAAATTTCTCCTAAAAATAAACCGGACTTTCAAAAAACTGTTTTTATTTCTTTATTAGCGGTTATCTTTTTAATACTTCTACCGGTAAACTGAAAATTTATTATTTGAATAAGGGAAATTAATTCCTTTCCAACAAGATCAAACTTCTCAGAATCTTCAGATACATTTTTATTAATTTTATTATTTGAATTAATAACTAAATACTTTACGAAAATAAAAAATGTAGAACAAATTACATTTCAGTATTCAATTTATTTTTAACTTTAAGAAAACATGAATAAAGAATTTCTAATTATAGCTCATAGAGGTGAATCATTCGATGCACCGGAAAATACAATGGCGGCAATAAATTTAGCGTGGCAAAGGGATGACGATGCCGTTGAAATTGATATACAGCTTTCCAAAGACGATAAAATCGTCGTTATACACGATAAAAATACTTATAGAACCGGAGGGAAATACAAACCGGTAAAATCACAAAATTATAACGAACTGGAATTACTTGACGTAGGAAGTTTTAAAAGTAAAAAATACGAGAACGAAGGAATTCCGCTGCTTAAATCCGTAGTAAATTCATTACCCCCAAAAAAATATTTATTTATCGAAATAAAAAGCGCCGGAGATACTACGGAAATTTTAGAAGAATTCTTTTCTAAGAATAATGCAAATAAAAACTATATTAAATTTATCTCGTTTAATAAAGAAGTATTAACCCGACTAAAAACATCTCTGCCCGGAATTGAAGCCTTTTGGATTTTGGACGATAAAATCCCGTTTTTTGCGAAAAATACCAACTCAATTATTAACCAATGCAAAGCGGCAAAATTGGACGGTTTGGATTTGAATGAAAAGATGATAAAATCCGAAAAAATTGTGAGAAAAATTTTGAATGAAAATTTAAAATTATACACTTGGACTGTTGACGATGTTGAAAGAGCAAAAGAGTTAATGAATTGGAAACTCAACGGAATTACAAGCAACAAAGCCGCATGGCTAAAAAAACAATTGGATTTATAACAATTATGGCAAGACAAAAAATTATAATAGGTATTCACGGACTTGGAAACAAACCGCCTCAAATTTTACTGGAGGAATGGTGGCGGCTTGCAATTCACGAAGGTTTAACAAGAATTGGCTGCCCTAAAAATAACGTTAATTTTGAATTGGTATACTGGGCAAATATTTTACATAAAAAACTTCTGGATCCCGATGAAACAGACACAAATTCGGATTATTTTTTAGACGAAAAATACCAACCGAGTTCCGAAAATTCGAAATCCCCGGATTCATTGAAAACTTCTTTCCTGCAAAAAATATACAATCGTTTTAATAATATTTTATTTAATAAAAAATTGCATTCTAATTTCCCTTCCGTAACGGATTGGGTAATTAAACATTTTTTCAAAGAGTTGGATATTTACTTATCCGAAAATTGTGTTACCGAAGAAAATTATGATTGCCTTGCAAAAGAAGTAATTAGAGAAAAACTCCACTCAACATTATTAAAACATCAGGACAAAGATATTCTATTAATTGCCCATTCCATGGGAACAATAATTGCTTTTGATGTTTTATCGAAATATCAACATGAACTATCGATCAAAACTTTTATAACCTGCGGATCGCCGCTAGGCGTTCCTTTCATTTTTAATAGAGTTAAAGACGAACTTCTTCTAACCGGTTCGGATGCGGCTTATACCCCTAATTCCATTGAACAAGCGTGGTTTAACTTGGCAGATTTAAATGACAAACTTGCCGTTAATTACGAATTGAATCAATACTTTTTACCTAACAAAAAGGAGGTCGCACCGCAGGGAATGGTGGTTATAAACGATTATCAGAATAACGGAATTAATAACCCGCATAAGTCGTTCGGGTATCTGAGAAGTAAAGAAATGTCGGAAATAATAGATAAATTTATTGAAGAAGGAAAACCTGTCTTAATTAAGTGGTTTGTAAAATATATGCGAAAACTTAAAATGAAATTGAATTGATAAGCATGAAAAAATTTACCAGAGAAAAAATGCTGGATAGCGTTTCCGGTTTTAACGCGGAATGGGATATTATAATTATCGGAGGAGGCGCAACAGGAGCCGGAGTGGCAATTGATTCGTCTTTAAGAGGATTTAAAACTTTGCTGCTTGAGCAAAGCGACTTTGGTAAGGGAACTTCAAGTCGTAGTACAAAACTAATTCACGGCGGCGTCCGTTATCTTCAGCAAGGTAATTTTTCACTCGTAATGGAAGCTCTGAAAGAACGGGGAATATTATACAAAAATGCTCCGCATCTTGTTCATAACCTTAAATTTATTGTTCCGCGTTATGATTGGTGGGAAGGAACTTTTTATGGCGTGGGATTAAAATTGTATGATATGATGGCAGGTAAATTCGGCTTTGGTGATTCAAAATTACTTTCTAAAGAAGAAACCGTTGGATTAATTCCGACTATAGAAACCAACGGATTGCGCGGCGGAGTTATTTATTACGACGGACAATTTGACGATTCGCGATTATTAATTAACTTGATGCAAACAGCTGCAGACAACGGGGCAACCGTATTAAACTATTTCAAAGTAATTAATTTGTTAAAAACAAACAATCTGATTGCCGGCGTTGCGGTAAAAGATATTGAGTCCGGTAAAGAATACGAAATCAAATCGAAAGTGGTAATCAATGCAACGGGAGTTTTTTCGGATGAGATAAGGAGAATTGACGATCCGGCTTGTACTGAATTGGTTGAACCGAGCAGGGGTACGCACATTGTTTTAGATAAATCATTTTTACCGGGAGACAGCGCCGTAATGGTTCCTCATACCGATGACGGCAGAATTTTATTCGCAATTCCATGGCATAACAAAGTATTGGTCGGTACAACAGATATTCCGGTTAATAACCCCGAATTAGATCCTATAGCATCAGAAGATGAAATTGAATTTTTACTGCATCATGCCGCACGATATTTAACCAAAGATCCGTCAAGGAACGATATACTAAGCGTTTTCTCGGGATTGAGACCGCTTGTTAAATCGGGAGATAATGAAAACACTGCGGCGATTTCACGCGAACACACCATAAACATTTCACGCGGCGGACTAATTACAATTGCCGGAGGGAAATGGACTACTTATAGAAAAATGGCTGAAGATACGGTTGACCAAGCAATATTATTAGCAGGGTTTGAACAAAAAAAATCACAGACCGAAAATTTTAAAATTCACGGATACACTTTGGAAAATCCCGTCAATTCGGAATTAAAAATTTACGGGTCGGATTCCATCCGCGTTCAGATGATTTGTAATTTGAATAAAATGTACGAATTAATTCATCCCAAATTAAATATTTGTAAAGGCGAAGTTATTTGGTCGGTGAGAAATGAAATGGCCCGTACTGTTGAAGATTTTCTTGCACGTAGAAGAAGAGCCTTATTTTTGGATGCTCAAGCAAGCATTGAGGCAGCGCCAATAGTTGCAAAACTAATGGCTAAAGAATTGGGAAAAAGCAGGAAATGGGAAGAAGATCAAATTTCAGCGTTCAATAAAATTGCAAAAAATTTTATACTTTAATCGAATTAAAATAACCCGCATCTATATTTACAAATTTAATTGCTTGAAATAAAAATTGAGCTTCTCCGTTACTCCGGAATTTGAGTATATATTCGGAAAGGAAAAATGACCGAAAAGCCTCTTCGGAAAATTTTTACATCCTTATTTGCGTTACTTTGTCTTTAGTTAATTAAAAATAAGTGTAATTTTAATTATCTCAGGTCTGCTGCCTGTTCTCATGGGCGGACCCCAACCGCCCGCTCCGCAAGAAACGTAAAAGTGTGTATTGCCTTTCTTCTTATAACCCCAGCTCAATTCGTAAACATGTTTGGTAATATAATTGAAAGGCCAAAGCTGACCGTTATGCGTATGTCCCGAGAGTTGTAAATCCACTCCGTTTTCTACAGCTTCTTCAAGTTTAAACGGTTGATGATCTAATAATATTACCGGAAAAGATTTATTAACATTCTTCATAATCTCATGTAATTCTTTTCTATGGTTTTGAACACAATTTGTTTTATCAGAAGATTCTCTATCACAATCCTCATCCTCCGAAACCGGTTCGTCATCTGAAATTGTAATAGGTGATGTTTCGTCAATATCCTTCATAATTGTAGATAATTCATCTTGACCGGTTGTGTTATAGTGGTTAATCGATAAGTCTTCCCTTCCCACAACGTAAAAGCTGTTATCTATAAATCTTGCTTCATCATTTAAAAGTTTGATGCTATGATTAATCAAATATTCCTTCGCTTTTTTTATCCCACCAATATATTCATGATTACCGGTTACAGCGTAAGTGCCGTACCGCGAAGTAAATTTATTAAGAACTTCGCCTAAATTATTTTCTATAACGGGAGCAAGGTCTTCGTCAATTATATCACCGGGAATTAAAATTATATCGGGGTTCAACGAGTTTACAATATTAACCACTTTTGATAAATATTTTTTACCTATTAATGTACCAATGTGCAAATCGGAAAGAGTTACAATATTTAGTTTTCTTAATTTACCGGCGTTCTTATTTATTTTGATTTCTAAATATTTAATTTTTGGAAATAAAGTATTTATATGTCCCGCTATAACGGTAATTAAAGAAATTAAAACAACAATAATTCCGGTTATCTTATTGGTCTGATTAAGATTATATGTGAGGTAATCCGGAAAGATCCCGAATAAATAATTAAGCAGTCTTAAAAAATCTATAAAAATCAATTGCAATAAAGTATAGACCATAAATCCCGTATAAAATGAACCTACCCATATTAAAGCGGTTGATATTTTACTAATTCTATATCTTTCCCATAACCTTCCTATTATAAACGACGAGGCAAGGAAGATAATTAAAATGATAAAAAACAGACGTAAAGGTGAGTTGTGCGGGACTAATACTAACCCGCGAACGATTAAATAATAATTAATTAATACATAAATTAAAATTATAAGGGAAAAGACTAAAATGTATTTCAGTAATTTCATTTACAGTTTATCAAAAATAGTAAAAAAAGAAGATTTACCGGGAAAATTAAAACTACAAAAGTTATCAGAAAGATATAGCTAAATATAATTTAACCGGACAACAAAAAAGATGGATGTCCTTGAGCATCAAAACGAAAAATAACTTTCCCATAATCTTTAGAGTAGCTGATATTGAAAAAGATAATTTAGAATAGAAGTTATTTTACTAAATCAAAAATAGAAAAACTATTCCCATTCCAAACTTAGAATTTTTTCGTAATCACCCGGAGAATTCATATTAAAAAAAAGATCATCGGAATAAAAATCCAGATTTTCAGGATCTATTATTTCAGGATTAACAGAATCTAAAAAATCGTGCATGCCGCAATTCTTTTTATGTTTTATTTTCCCTTCGCTTCTTAATCTTTCAAAATTTTTTAAGTGTTCATCCAATGCTTTAAATATTTTTTTAGAATATACACCGGCTAACGGTTGAAGGTAACCGGCAGCATGACATATAGTAACCGGTTTATCCGTAGGGAAATCGACTATATAGTTTATCATCTCAACTGTCATCAACGGAATATCGCAAGACAGCACAAAATTCCGTTCTGATGCGGAGTGAAGTAAACCCGAGTGAATTCCTGCCAATGGTCCTTTATATTTATAAATATCTTCGTAAACCGGTAATCCTAAAAATTCATAATCTCCTGGTGTATTTGTAATAATAATTTTTTCATTAAATACCGCCGCTGCAATATCAATCATTCGTTCAATCACGGTTTTACTTCCCAACTTCATCAGAGCTTTGTTTTGCCCCATTCTACTACTTTTTCCGCCTGCCAATATTACGCAGGTTACATCGGTATACATTCTACAATTTCCCCTTTTCCCGGATGCAGTCTTTCTTCCTCAACAATAATCAAACAGTTTGCTTTACTCATTTCAACTAAATTTCCCGATGATTGCGAAATTGTTGATGTAACATAATATTTATCATTTTCTTTCGAGAGCAATCCTTTCATAAAATGTCTTTTTTTATCTTTTTTTCTTAAATCATTCAGCAATTCGGCTTTAACGGTTCCCATGGGATTCATTCCGTACAAACGTTTAATATTTTCTTTAATATAAACTTTGAAATTAACTTGTGAAGAAACGGGATTTCCGGGAAGTCCGAAAACCAATTTCAATTTATCTTTTTGTTTATAAGAACCAAAAAAAGCCGGTTTACCCGGTTTAATATAAGCTCTCCAAAATATTTGTTCAACGCCTAATTCCGAAAAAATAATTTTTAGATAATCGTATTCACCAACGGAAACGCCTCCCGTAGTAATAATTATATCAGCATCGGAGTTCAACATTTGTTTAACTTTATTTTTAATTTCATTTTTATCATCTTTAACAAACCCATAATTCACAACCGCTTGATGATTTTCCAAAACTTCCCCAATTAAAGAATAAGTATTGGAAATTCGAATTTTATCATCCTTGGGTTTTTCGTTTACCGGTATTAATTCATCGCCTGTTGCTAAAACTGCAAACTTTAACTTTTTATAAACCAACAGTTCACTTTTGCCGCATGATGCAGCCGAAGCTAAATGCCTGGGTTTCAGAAATGTTCCTTTGTTAATTGCCGTTTCATTTTGTTTTATATCGCTTCCCTTTTTTCTAATATTCATACCGGAATGATATTTTACATTTGGCAACAATTTTATTCTGTTCCCTTCAACCACAACATCTTCAATAGGAATTACCGCAGTTACTCCGGCCGGAATTTTAGCGCCGGTCATTATCTTTACGGCGCCGGATCCGGTTATATTGAATTCTTTATAATTTCCCGCTGAAATTTCTCCGGTAATTTCCCATTCAGTAGCATCATGACTAAAAATAATTCCGTACCCGTCCACGGCGGAGTTATCGAAAGGGGGAAGATCGATATCTGAAATAATATCTTGGGCTAATGTACGGTGCAAAGCATTTTCCAACTTAACCGTTTCCGTTTCCAAATTTAATTCATCAAATTTTCTTTTAATTAATTCCGAAGCTTCGGTGTAACTTATCATAATCAAACATACCTAATTTAGAATTCTTATTTCATCGTTAATTTTGATATCGCCGGATTTTATTACTTTGGCAAATATTCCTTCGCGCGGCATTACGCAATCGCCTACTTTTACGAATATAGCGCATTTGTCATGGCATTCTTTACCTATTTGAGTTATTTCAAGTTCTGCGCTTTTTCCGATTTTAATTCTTGTTCCTATTTCAATTTCCGGTAAAGTTAAAAATTCGGTTGTAATATTTTCGGCAAAAGCTCCAGGGCGCAAACCGGGAAGTCCTTTTGCCCGCATTTTATCAATACTTTCCAAAGCAAGAAAACTTACTTGCCGGTGCCATTTGCCGGCGTGAATGTCTCCTTCTATTCCATAGTTTTCAATCAGTTTTGCAGAATTAACATTCGATTTGGGAATACCTTTTTTTTTGCTAATGGATACCGCAACTATTCTTCCTGCTTTTTTCCCGGTTGCAGTTTTTTCATCCAATTCCATTTGATTATTTATATTCATTTTGCACCTCAGAATTTCTTTATTTTATGTTTGTAAAATATAATCTCCGCTTTTCCCGCCGGTTTTACTCAATAATTTAATATTAGAAATCCGGATTGATTTATCAACAGCTTTGCACATATCGTACACGGTAAGCGCCGCAATACTAACTGCGGTAAGAGCTTCCATTTCAATTCCGGTAACGGAATTTGTTTTGGCATAAGAAATAATCTCAACGGATTTATTCTTTTCATTTAATTTTAGGTTAACGTCTAATTTGGAAATAAAAATATTATGACAAAGCGGAATTAATTCCGATGTTTTTTTACCGCCTTGGATTCCGGCAATTTTTGCAGTTGTTAAAACATCGCCTTTTTCTATTTCGTTCTTTTTAATTTTTTCGAATAATTCGCCGGAGACAAAAACTTCGCCGAAAGCTTCAGCCGTTCTTAAATTTGAAGTTTTCGCGCTTACATCAACCATATTAGCTTTGCCGTTATTATCAACGTGTGTTAAATTTTTCATTATCCACCTATTGCCATCATATTGTTATTTAATGCATTTGCCAATTCTTCAGGTTCAGGATGTTTTTCCCATTTGGTTTTAATTGCCAAATCAAGTTTTTCAATTATTTCCTCATCCGAAAATCCGTTACGGAACATTTCTTTGAAATTAATATAGCTTTCACCTTGAGAAAAAAGACAGACTCTGAATTTACCGTCGGCGGAAATTCTTACCCGGTTACAAGTCGAACAGAAATGCTCCGAAATACTAGTAATAAAACTTACCTTTCCCAAATGTTCCGCAATTTGAAAATCTTTTGCAACCGCATTCTTTTCATTTATTGCCGGTATAAGTTTTACTTTTTTTTCAACCGATTCTTTTATTTCCTTGTAACTAATAAAGCCGTTTTTTTGCCAATCGTTAGAACCAAAGGGCATAAATTCAATAAACCTTACGTTAACATTTCTGTTTTTAAAATAATCTATGAAATCAACTATTTCGTTATCGTTAATACCTTTAATAACAACCACATTAACTTTAACCGGATTGAACCCGTTTCTTTCCGCTTCTTCAATTACGCCAATTATTTTTTCGAGATCATCCTTCCCTGTAATTTTGTAGAATTTTTCTTTGTCCAGAGTGTCTAAACTAATATTTAAATTATCAAAACCGAACTTTTTAAGTAAACCGGTTTTATTTACTACCAATGATCCGTTAGTTGTTACACCTAATTTGAATCCGTAATCTTTTTTTAAACTTCCCACTTTTTCAAATAACTTAAATACATCTTTGCGTACCAACGGCTCTCCGCCTGTAAATCTGATTTTTTTAAATCCTAATTTACTTGCGAACAATTTTACAATTCTTTCAATTTCCTCAAAAGTGAGCAAGTAATTCTTCTGCAAACCTTTAATAAAATGATTTTTAGGATTGCAGTAAACACAATTGAAATTGCATTTATCCGTTAAAGATATTCTCAAATAATCATGTTTTCTTTTATAATCATCAATTAAATTCATAGCTTTACAAAATTATTAATGCCAATAACGCTTCGGCTATTACTACAATTGCCGGATGTAATTTAAATGTGAGGATTAATATCAATCCCACGGTAACAAAAATTAAGCTTTGCCATTGAAAGCTGGACTTGAAAAAATACTGCGCCATAATTCCTATAACCATTCCCACAACTGCAAACTTTACGCCTTGAAAAGCTTTTTCGACGTAAACATTTTTTTCAAATTTATTGTAAAAAATAAAAGCAAGAATCATTAAAGTTACAGGAACTAAAAGGTTGCCAAGATTAGCCATTATAGCGCCGGGAATTCCTGCTGCTTTGTAACCGACATAAGTAGCGTATTTAATGGAAATTGCACCCGGGAAAACTTCCACAATTCCAAGCACTTTTAAAAATTCATCGGGTGTAAGCCAATGATTTAAATCTACAGCCTCCTTTTCAATTAAAGGAATTAATGAATAAGCGCCGCCGAAAGAAAAAGCTCCGACTTTAAAAAATGAAATTAGTAATTTCATTAAAGTTAAAAACATTTTTAATCCTTTAATACATCGTCAATCCAGCTAAAAGCTGCCATCATGCCAGGCAAACCGATTGTGGGAAGCGCAAGAATAGCAACTTGCTGCATTTCTTCCTTTGTAGCTCCGGCTTTAATTGCTTTACGTGCATGAGAATGCACTGCTCCTTCTAATCTTGCACCCGTTGAAATTGCAAGTTTAATTAATGCACGTGTTTTTTCATCCAAAGGTCCCGCCGAATGGACCGCATTTCCCAAAGCTTCGTAGGCGGCAATTACTTCGGGGTAATCTTCTTTAAATTGTGAATAACGTTTAGGAATTTCACTCATTTTTTTCTCCATTTTTATTTTAAAAAACAAAAGCCTTATTCTGCGAAGAATAAGGCCATTGAATAAATTTATTCCTAATAATCGTCTCTCCTTCGCAATGGACCGCCAAAAGCCGGTCAGGCAGGCTAATTCATTTCTAAATTAACCCTATCGGTTATGCCTCTTATTTCCCAAAAGAAACTTAGAAGTACATAACTCGGAGTATTTTTTTTAAAGAACTACTATAAATTTAACTAAGTTTACTTTGGTTTCATAGTATAATAGAAATAGTAAATAGATTATTGAAATATTTTTTCGAAAAATATTTAAATAGCAATGTTGAAACTAAATTTCGAATCAAAATTAAGTTTAACTCTGATACAAAATCATTTAATTTAACCTAATTCGTTAATCCTCTTCTTTTTAAAAGCGGTTCAATGCTCGGTTCTTTCCCTCTGAATTTTTTATACAATACCATTAAATCGTCGGTATAACCTTTTGACAGTATATACTTCCTGTATTTAGCCGCAAGTTTCTTATTAAACACATCGCCAGATTCAACAAACGCATTAAATGCATCGGCATCCAAAACAGCCGACCAAATATATCCGTAATATCCGGCAGAATATCCTCCGGAAAAAATATGATTAAAATATGTACTTCTGTAGCGCGGAAGAATTTCGGGAATCAGACCAATCCTATGCATTGAATTATTTTCAAACCGGTTTGTTCCTATTGTTACCGGTTCAGTTATTGTATGCCAATCCATATCAAGAATAGCAGCCGCAAGCAGTTCCGTAGTTTCAAATCCTTGGTTAAACAAACCTGCCGATTGAATTTTGTTTATCAATTCATCCGGCATCACTTTGCCCGTTTTATAATGGAAAGCATAAGTCTTCAAAACATCGGGATAAAGCGCCCAATTTTCCATTACCTGAGAAGGAAACTCAACAAAGTCGCGGGGTGTTTCCGTTGCGGAAAGTGATTCGTAAGTACAATTGGAAAGCAATCCGTTAAGCGCATGCCCGAATTCGTGGAACATGGTCTGGACTTCATCCACGCTAAGCAGAGCCGGTTTGTCTTTTGTGGGTTTGGAAAAATTTCCCACATTATAAATTATAGGGTAAACCATTTTACCGTTCTTTTTGAACTGCCTTTGAAATTCATCCATCCAAGCGCCGCCGCGTTTACTTGCCCGTGGAAAATAATCGGTATATAAAATTCCGATATGCGAACCGTCTGCTTCTTTTACTTCAAAAACCCGTACGTCGGGATGGTACTTTGCTATTTCGTTATTCTCGACAAACTGCAGACCAAATAACCTTGTAGCTAATCCGAAAACACCTTTTATTACATTCTTAACTTCAAAATACGGACGTAAATCTTCTTCGTCCAAATTGTACTTTGCCTTTTTTAATTTTTCGGCATAATACCACCAATCCCAAGGAGCCAGCTTAAAATTATTACCTTCTTTATAAATCAACTTCTGCATTTCCGCTCTTTCTGTTTTGGCTCTTTTTAAAGCTGGTGTCCAAAGTTTGTATAACAGGTCGTAAACATTTTTAGGATTCTTAGCCATATTTTCTTCCAACACATAATCCGCGTGTGTTTTATAACCAAGCAGGTTAGCG
>JALSTI010000038.1 GCA_026983795.1 Melioribacteraceae bacterium | reverse complement strand
GTCAAAATTCAGAATGCGGTTTAACTTAGCTGAAGTTTTGTAAAGTATTCCATCTTAAAAAATCATAACAAAATCATGAAAATCAGCGTGCTATTAGATAGAACACTGATAAACACAGAAAAAATATGATTTACACTGATAAAATTTTATAAAAAGCAATAACTTTCCGGTCTTATAATAAAAGTTAATTTTCTTAGCGACTTAGCGCCTTAGCGGTGAAAAGAAGTCAGAAATCAATCAATTAAAAAGTCAAAAGTCAAAATTCAAAATTCAAAAGGGTAATAAATTGCTTGGTTGTGAAAGCTGTAGCACAGATTAGCAATCTGTGTGGAAAGAACCACAACCGGTAGATTAAAACAAATTTTAAAAATGAACAAACGAATGAAGAACAATCGAAGTTAGAATTCAGAATTCAGTAGACAGAAATCAGAATGTTAATAGCGGACTTTGCATTTCATTGCGAACCTTGCGGTAAAAAAGAGGAGCTAGGAGTTAGAAGTTATGAGTTAGATGGAAGGATGGAAAAATGGAAAATTGGAATAGTGGTATGTTGGTAAAATCCGGTTCTTTTATAAAATCATATTTTCAAAATTATGTCATTTGTTTTAACTGGTGATTTTTTTGTCCCATTTCTTAATATTTCTCATTTTAATACGAATAATTAATTAAAAACATTAATTCGAAGGGCTAATTATGGCATTATAATTGTTATAATTACTTGGATTGATAATACTCAGCTTTTTAGCGATAGCAATTATTTTTCCCTATATTTTAACTGTTTTTTTTCGATCATTAATTATTCAAAATTTGGTGGAAAATGAAAAACAAAAATTATGTAATTAAAAGCATCTTTACCTTTTTACTCCTTTCACTTATCTACGGGTCTTCGTTGTTTGCTCAAGTGGTAGATGAATCGATTGACGATAACGTTTACGATTACCTTTCCCGCTTAAGTCAAAAAGGAGTTATTTCCTATTTCGATCTTGTAAAACCTCTTTCGCGTAAATATATTGCCGGAAAACTTTCCGATGCGGAGAAAAATAGAGATAAACTAACCAAGTTGGAAAAAGAAGAACTTAAGTTTTATAAACAGGAATACGGTTACGAGATTGAAACTTTTGTTAAACATAACGATAAATCAACCGTAGATTACAGTACGAATGAATATATCGGGTTTGCCGGTAAAGATAAATATAACCGTTTCAGGACATTTACATACAAAAACAAATTCTTACAATTCAATTTCGATCCCGTTTTTGGTTATGAAATAAGCAATTGGGAAAAGAAGAGTTTTAAACATCTTAAATACGGAGTGTATGCAACAGGTTATATTGGCGAACATCTCGGATTTAAATTTGTAACCGTGAATAACAGAATTGAACCCGGCAGATTGCACCCGCTTCAAAATAGTTTTTCGCCCGAAACAAATTTGGATTTTCAATTAAAAGATAAAAACAGAGTCGAATTCGCACGGTTGAACGCATCGATAGGAACTGATTGGGCTTGGGGACGATTAACCGTTGCCAAGGATTTTATTACTTGGGGACATGGTGTGCGCGGTAATTTGGTATTATCTAAAAAAGCTCCTTCTTTTCCTTTTATAAGACTGGATATTCATCCAAATAACTGGATTCATTTTAGTTATATCCACGCATGGCTTAATTCTGATGTGTTTGATTCATCCGCTTTTTATCCCACTTACCGGGTTAGACAGTATGGAAGTTCCGATAGAAGAGTTTATATCCCTAAATATTTTGCACAGCATACTCTTACCATAACACCTCTAACCGGACTCGATCTTTCTATTGGCGAATCAGTTGTTTACGCCGATAATTTACAAATTGCATTTTTAATTCCCATAATGTTTTTCGATTTGGCCGATGAATACTTGAACAGAAATGACAATTATGCAGGTTCGAATACTCAATTATTTTTAGGAGTTAGCTCCCGGAATCATATTAAAAACACGCATCTCTACGGCAGTTTTTTTGCCGATGAACTTACACCTACCAATTTATTTGATTCACAAAAACAATATTATAAATTCGGTTTTACTCTGGGCGGTTCTGTAGTTGACTTACCGGTAAATAATTTGCAATTATTTTTGGAATACACTAAAATTTATCCTTCCACATACAGGCATTTTATTCCTACTCTTACATACGAAAGTTCATCGGTTGTTTTAGGTCATTGGTTAGAGGATAACGCCGATTTGATTTATGCAGCTTTGGAATATAGATTTTTCAGAGGATTAAAAGCAAAATTATGGGGCCAATATGTCAGAAAAGGTGAAGAATCTCTCGGTGATAACGGATATCATCCTCCTATCCCGCCGTTTCTGTTCGGGTTAAGAAAAAATTATAAATATTTTGGGTTCGATGTTAGTTATGAAATCTTTCATGAATTGTATGCAAGGGCGCATTACCAATACATAAATGAATCGAGGGAAAAATCGAATCACGATTTTGTCAACACTATATTCCACGAAATATCATTTTCTGTAAAATATGGAATGTTTTAGTTTTGTAGCATTATCTGTGACCTGAAAGGGAAGGCGGGAGAAAGATTTTAGAACTTAGAAGTTAGAACTTAGAAGGAAAGATGAAGTGTTGTAAAGGTGGAATAAGAACAAACGAATGAAGAACAATCGAAGTCAGAATTCAGAATTCAAAAGGAAAGTTGGAATAGTGGAATAATGGAATATTGGAAAGATGAGCAGAAAATTTGTAACTTATTTCATCTTAAAAGAATCATAACAAAATCATGACAGATCAGCGGCTATAAGATGGAACGCAGATAACGCGGAAAAAATATGATTTTCACAGATGAAATTTTAACAAAGAGTGAAAAACTTCTAAACTTAATAAATGTTTTTATATTTAATTTTCTTTGCGTCTTCGCGCCTTAGCGGTGAAAAAAAGGAGCTAGAAGTTAGGAGTTAGGAGTTAGAATGTGGTTTAACTTAGTTGAAGTTTTGTAAATTATTCCATCTTAAAAAATCATAAAAGAATCATAACAGATCAGTGTGCCATTTTTGATACTTAATCATACCGGGCTACCACGATTCTCCTATAAACAATGTTTTTCACTAGAACGTCATAGTCGCACAATAAAAATGAGCAATTTGAGGAACTAATATACAATGTTTTACTTTTCTTGTCTTTAGTCTCCCGCTTAATCTCTCATCTCTAACTTTCAAATAAACAAGTTTGCAAACAACCCGATAATTTTATAAATTACTTATAAAAAATATCGTAATCTTTATGGAAATTAAAAGAAAACTTTATTCAGAACTGAAAGAACATTTATCGAAAAAAGAAATATCAATAATTGTCGGTCCGCGTCAGGTCGGCAAAACAACCATAATGACAGAACTTTATAACGAATTAAACAAAAAGGGTGAAAAGGTAGTGTTTCTCAATTTGGACTTTGAACCGGATAAAGTCCATTTTGAAAGTCAACAATCCCTGCTGAATAAAATAAAATTGGAAATAGGAAACAGCGGTTACGTTTTTATTGACGAAATACAAAGGAAAGAAAATGCGGGGTTATTCCTTAAAGGTATTTACGATTTGAATTTACCGTATAAATTTGTTGTTTCCGGCTCGGGTAGTTTGGAACTTAAAGAGAAAATCCGGGAAGCGCTAACCGGAAGAAAAAGAATTTTCAAATTGTATCCGGTTGATTTTTGGGAGTTTGTCAGGTACAAAACGGAATATAAATATAAAACCAAATTGCGGGATTTTTTCGATGTGGAAAAAGAAAAAGTGGTGTTGCTGTTGAATGAATATTTAAGTTTCGGCGGATACCCGCGAGTGATTTTGGAAGAAAATTTGGATGAAAAATTAAAAGTGATTAACGAGATTTTCGGAAGTTATATCGACAAGGATGTCATCGGTTTACTCAATATCGATCGCCCGGATGCTTTCAACATGTTAATTAAAATTTTAGCTTCGCAAACCGGAAAGTTAATTAATTATTCAACTTTGGCTTCGCATATTGGTATTTCCACAATCACTTTGAAAAAATATTTATTCTTTGCGGAAAAAACATTTATAATTCAATCACTTTTGCCGTTTCATAGAAATTCAATTAAAGAATTGACGAAATCCAAAACCGTGTATTTTTACGATTTGGGATTAAGAAACTTTGCAAATAATTCATTTGATTATATTGTTAACTTAAATAATATAGGTTTTCTATTTCAAAATTTGATTAAACAATTGCTGGAGGAACAAATAAAATGGAAGCCTTATAAATTAAATTTCTGGCGGACCAGCGACAAAGCGGAAGTGGATTTCGTATTAAATGCATCGACAAGCGTTATACCAGTTGAAGTTAAGTACATGCAAAGCAAAAAACTCACTGTAAAAAGATCGTTGAGAAATTTTATAAAACGTTACTCACCGGAAAAGGCGTTTGTTATAAATTTAAATACAACGGGAAAAATTAGAATTGATAATACCATTGTGAAGTTTTTACCATACTATAAATTATATTCGGAAAGCTTAATCCGTTAAAGCTATTACCGGCTTTCGTTCCACTTTTCACGTTTGAACTTTCTTTTACTTGTGGTTCCATTTTTCTTTGCACTTTATTGCGAACATTGCGGAAAAAGAGGAGCTGGAAGTTAGGAGTTAGGAGCTAGGAGTTAGATGGAAGGATGGAAAAATGGAAAGGTGGAATAAGAACAAACGAATGAAGAACAATCGAAGTCAGAAGTCAGAATACAGAAATCAAAATGTTAATAGCGGGCTTTGCGCTTCGTTGCGAACCTTGC
>JALSTI010000037.1 GCA_026983795.1 Melioribacteraceae bacterium | reverse complement strand
CCCGTCTATAGCCCCGGCAAAATATGTTTTGGAAGTAAATGCGGGTTTTACCGGTAAATATAAAATAGAACCGGGAGATAAAATTCTTTGGCGAAGGATTTAATTCATAATTAATTATTAATATGATTCTTTCAAAAGTAAAAAGGGATACCGTTGATTTAGATAAACTAATCGAATCGAAAATATTATCCGAAAGATTTAACGAATATCAAATTATTGTACCGACCAACAGAAAATTACGCTCGCTTAAAAAAGAATTAATAAGCAAAGCTCCGCGCAAATCCGCTTCACAATTAAATGTTGAAACTTTAAGCACAATTTCAAAAAAAATTCTTGCCGTTACTAAACCTTTTATCGATTTAAGTGAAGCTACTTCCACCGTTTTAATTAAGCAAAGCTCGGAAGAAGTGAATTTTAAATATTTCTCAATCTATAAAAGAAAATTACCATTCGGTACATTAGACAGAATTAAAAACGTAATATCGGAATATAAAAAGAACGGGGTTACTCCGGAAGTATTATTAAAGGAAGCCGCAAAATTAGAAGAATCTTCCAAGCTTAAAGCAATTGATATTGCAAATATCTATTCGGTTTACCGCTCCAAATGTTTTGAGCTAAATGCTTTGGAAATAGGGGATGTTTATTATGAATTATTTAAAATGGGCGGGAAACAATTCGGGGAAAATTATAGTTTAATTTTTAATGATATAAACTTAATTGTGATAACCGGATTCGATAAATTCTCATATCTCGAAGTCGAATTGTTAAATTTTCTCTCCGGGATTAAAGGAGTAGAGCTTTTTATTGATTTGGATTATTATTACAAAAACAAAGAGTTGTTTTCTCATTTTGACGAAGCATACAGAAGCTTTAAGCTAAAAAAATTTGATATTAAAAAAGATATTTCACCGTTTTATACCGGTAAGTATAAAACAAAGGCAATGAAATATTTATTCGACAGCAACAAACAACTCAAGCCGGAAAGTGCGGAAGTTCCCATAAAATTGATAAAAGGAAGTTCGAAAGAAGATGAAATTGAAAAAGTAGCAAAGGAAATAAAGTATTTGCTGATTCACAATAACGTAGAGCCGCATAAAATTTGTGTCGTGTTTAATCTTGTATCAAACTATTCTTCAATTGTCCGCGATAAATTTGAATCTTTTGGCATACCAACAAATTTAACAGATAGAATTCCTTTAGACCAATCCGCGCCTGTTACATTAATAGTAAATGTATTAGAGATTTTGCAAAACGAATTTTATTACAAAAGTATTTTCAGGGCTTTCACAAATTCATTAGTTGCCCATTTTGATTTGGATTTGAATAATTTGCTTGAAACGGCAAAATCACTAAAAATTGTTGCCGGTTGGAACAATTGGATTTTAGGAATCGATAATGCAAAAGCGGCTTTACAATTTGACGATTTTGCCGGCGAAGAAAGTTTGAGTGTTAAGTTGGAGGATTTGGAAACCGCGAAAAAGGATTTAGAGAAAATTTATAAATTGCTTGAACCTTTCGATAAACTTTTAAGCATTCCGGAATTTTTAACCGGATTGAAAAACTTGGTTTATAAACTTAAAATATTCGACACTATCTTATCGGATAACAATGAAAATTCCGAATCTACAATAAAAGCTCTAACTACTTTCTTTGAAACGCTGGACGAAATGTTCGAATTGTTAAGCGAAGAATACGGTAAAGATAAAAAATTTGATCTTAAATTCTTTCTTGAAAACATCAGAACTGCCGCCGGTTGGGCGCGCTTTAATATTAAGGAAAGATCAAACTTCGGCGTTCTTGTTACTTCTGCCGATGAAATTAGAGGTCTGAAATTCGATTATGTTTTTGTATGCGGTTTAAACGACGGGGATTTTCCTACTAAATACAGTCCCGAAATTTTTTATTCAGGTTCATTTGTTAAAAGCAACAGAATGCATCAGTTGGAAGAACGATACAGATTTTATCAAACCGTGACTTCAATGAAAAAAGGATTGTACTTCAGTTATGCGCTTCAAGATGAAACTAAAGATTTGGTTCCTTCAAGTTTTATTAAGGATTTCAGTAAACTTTTTACCATTGAAGAAATTAACGATGAAGATTTCCAAAATTTAATTTACAGCGATGAAGAGCTTTTATCATATTTCGGTAAGAATTTTGACAAAGTTGAGTTTGATAATATTTTACAATTAAGAAATTTTAATTCTGAAATAATTAAAAATAAAATTAAAATCAGCGAGCAAAGAAGTGCCGAACCTTTTGGTCCGTACCCTTACAACGGTATTTTAGATGCTGAGTCGAAAGATTTTGTAAAAGATTTTTTGCTTTCGCATACAAACCAACAGTTTTCCATAACTCAGCTGGAAACTTACGCCAAATGCCCGTTTAAATATTTTTTAACAAGAATATTAAATCTTAAAGAAATTAGCGAACCTACCGAAGATATTGATGCGCTTGAGCTTGGAAGCTTTCTGCATAATGTTCTTTTCAAATTTTATACGGAAATGCGTAGAAAAAATTTAATTTTACAAAGAGCAAGCGAAGAAGAATTTCGGAAAATTAAAAGTTTATTATTTAATATAGCGAAAGAAACTTACGATTCGATGAATTTTGACAATGATGTTACATTCCTCGAAAAAGAAAAAATATTCGGAATAAACGGCAACGAGAAAGAATCTATTTTATATAAATTCATTCAGACCGAACGGGAGCTGCCGGAAAGTTTTATACCAAAGTATTTTGAAGTTGGATTTGGACGGATTAAAAAAAGGGATTCCGATCAACAACTTTCGTCGTTTGAACCATTGAAAATTGGCGAAATAAAATTACGCGGCAAAATTGACAGAATAGACATCAACGAGGAAGAAAAATTTTTCAAAATCATCGATTATAAAAGCGGCGGAAAGAAACCTTCGATTGACGATCTTAAAGAGGGAATTTCTTTACAATTGCCGGTTTATCAATTTGCGGCTAAAAATTTATTAAGTAAAAAAGTCCGGCATTCCTATCTGCCACTCGAAATGATAATTTATTCGTTAAAGTATAATCGAAATGATTTCGGACCCAAGCGTATAAATCTTGGAGGAAGATCAAAAAAAACGGCTTTGGAAATTGTTCAAATTAACGAAAACCAAATTTCCGAAACCCTTAAAATGATTGAAGAATATGTTTACGGTATAAAGTCCGGAAAGTTTAATTTATCTACTTTAGATGATAGAGAAAAAAAAGTTTGCAATTACTGTCAATTCTATTCAATTTGCAGAATAAGGGAATTGCAAGTTTGAAAACAAATTAATATTTAATTTCCTTAAGTTTCCAACCGAACGATTGTAGGGACGCACATTGTTGCGCAAAATTTATAACCTTTTCTTGTTAATAAATAGTAAAACTCCGTTATAAGCTAAACGGTTTTGCTTTCTGCATTGAGTTTATTGTTAATGCTTTATTAAATGGTAATTGATTATTTTTGTCGACCGTTAACAATTACGGTTTGGTTATCAAAAATCTTGACATCTATCATAAAAATCTTTACTTTTGTTGTAGCCACTGCTGAAGCAGTGGTATTTTTTTTATCCAAGTAAAAAAGTTGGAGAAATAAAGTGTCAAATTTTATTTATTTGAGTCGTGAAAGACTTATAGAATTGGAAAAAGAACTTAACGAACTCAAAACAAACGGCAGAAAGCAAATGGCTCAGCGTATTGCAGAAGCAAGGTCTTACGGAGATTTATCGGAAAATGCTGAATATGATGCGGCAAAAGAAGCCCAAGGTCACCTCGAACTGAAAATCAGTAAAATAGAAGAGATGTTGTCCAAAGCCAAAATAATCGATTCGGCATCTATGCCTAAGGATAAAGTTAATATTCTTTGCACGGCTACGGTTAAAAATCTGAATAATTCAAATACTTATAAATATACTTTAGTATCGTCTGAAGAAGCCGATTTGGAAAAGGGGAAAATATCAATTACCTCTCCCGTTGGTAAAGCTTTAATGGGAAAAGCAGTTGGCGAAATAGCCGAAGCAAAAGTGCCTGCCGGAATTATTAAGTTTGAGATTCTTAAAATAGAATAAATTGTTTTAATAAATACAAATATATTTTAGGCTCCGGTTGGTTTTGACGAATATGATTACTTCTCAAAAAAAAATAGAAGAGAAAGTATTAAAGTTTTTAAGAAATAACAATCTTATTTCCCGCGGCGATAAATTGATTGTGGCGCTTAGCGGCGGTGCCGATTCCGTTTTTGCACTTTACTTTTTTCTTAAATATAAAAAACTTTTCGATCTCACTTTAATTGCTGTTCATATTAACCATAGTTTACGCGGCAAGGAAAGCGACGACGACGAACAATTTTGTTCCGATCTTTGCAAGAAAACCGGAATTAGCTTTTATTCCGGAAAAGTGGATGTGAAAAATTATGCCGCAAAAAACAAACTTTCCATAGAAGAAGCCGCAAGAAATTTGAGATATGAAAAATTGTATGAATTTGCCGGTGAATTAAATGCCGATAAAATCGTAGTTGCTCATAATTCCAACGATAATTCCGAAACAATATTGCTTAATTTTTTTAAAGGCGCGGGAATTGCCGGTTTGAGCGGAATTCCCGTTAAGCGGGATAAAATTATTCGCCCTTTGCTTTCTTTATCTAAAGACGAAATTTTATTCTACTTAAAAAAGAAAAACATTAATTTCCGCTTCGATAGTTCGAACGAAAATATTGATTTTGAAAGAAACTTTATCAGGCAAAAGATAGTTCCATTAATAAAGGAAAAAATTAATCCTAAAATTGACGAA
>JALSTI010000036.1 GCA_026983795.1 Melioribacteraceae bacterium | reverse complement strand
ATATTTTAATTGATTGCTTGTTCCGGATTTTTATTTTTTTTACTCTTAGTAATTTTTGCTACACGAACGGTTTCCATTTTATACGGATTTATCATCACATCTTCATTTTCCGATAAAACTACTTCGGAGGTACTCAGCCAATCTTTTACCAACTTCTCGCCGCCTTTAGCAACAACCCAAAAAGACCCGTCTACCAACTCAATTACCCTGTTTTTATTATGCAACGCTTTGATATAATTTAGATATCCATAATTATACCGGAAATCGTATCCGTTGCTGTGTTTGACCCTTAATTTTGTACCGTCTATGTAAACATATCCGTCATCCAAAACATTACTTAACACAAAAAATACTTCCGACATATTAACTGCAATAATTAATCTATCAGCCGTCCAAGCCGAGCCGTTTGCCAAAAAAATAGTTTTTTTGTCAACGTTTTGTATTGTACCTTTAAAATATCTTACTTCTCTGATATAATCGTTGTAATTTTGTTCAACGGATGCACAACTTTGCAGTATAAAAAGGAAAGGGAGGAAAAATATTAAAATTTTAGTCTTCATTTTAATCACGTAAATTTTATTTTAGTTTAAGTATATTCTTAATAACTATTTCAATTTAATGTAGATAAAAATATTCTCAAATTCAAATCATTAATTTTTATACATCTTAATTTACTTAAGGTCTAATATGGCTAAAAAATATGATCCTCAAATGCATACAACCGAACACATTCTCAATCAAACCATGGTAAGGAAATTCAATTGCGGCAGATCTTTCAGGGCACATATCGAAAAGAAAAAATCCAAATGTGATTATCATTTCAATAGAAATTTAACTCCGGATGAAACGGGAGAAATCGAAGAAAAAGTTAACAGTGTAATCAGAAAGAATTTTAATGTAACAGAAGAATTTATAATGTTAGAAGCCGCAAAAAAGAAGTACGATTTAAGCAAATTACCGCCCGGTGCCGGACCAAAAATAAGAATTGTAAAAGTCGGGCATTACGATGCTTGTCCTTGTATCGGACAGCATGTAAAGAACACCGGCGAAATAGGAAAGTTTAAGATTCAAACAACAAAATATGAAAACGGAATTTTAAGAATAATTTTCAAATTGGAGCCGAGGTAAATGTTTAAGAGTTTAAATCCACTTCAATTTTTTGAACTTTAATTTTATCAAAGTTATCTACAAATTCTTCTTTGGAAGCATAACAAGAATATGAATTTTCGCAACTGTCATGATCGTGATGTCCGTCAACCGAACAATGCCCGCCACCGCAGCAACTGTTTTCTTTTTGTTTATATTTACTAAAATGCAAAGACAAACCCATTATTACGGTTGCCAAAGCAAAAAATACTATTACTGCTATTAATTGTTCCATAAATTACACAAACCTTTATTTAATATTAATTATTTTTTTGAAACTCGGAGTTGCCTTTTCAACAAACTTTCCATTTTCGTTTATAAAAATAAGTATTGGTATTTCTTCTTTCAAGGCAAAATTATATCCCTCAACCGGACCTAATACATCAATAGCGGTTGCCAAGCCATCGGCTAAAGTGCATGAATTACTAAGCACCGAAACCGAGACTAAATTATGTTTAACCGGCCAACCGGTTCTCGGATCAATTGTATGCGAATATTTTTTACCGTTCACTTCAAAGTAATTGTTATAACTGCCGGAAGTAGCCATTGCCATTCCGGATAGCGGGATTATTTTTGCAATGCCGTTCGAACCGTCGGGTGAAGAAATTCCGATTTCCCAAACGCCGCCGTCTTGATTATGACCGGCAGTTCTCACTTCACCGCCAATTTCCACCATAAAATTTTTAATATTATTATCCGATAAAAATTCCGATACTTTATCAACCCCAAACCCTTTTGCAATTGACGAAAGATCCAAATAAAGCCCGTCGATGCTTTTTTTAATACTTTTAGGATTTGAACGAATTTCTAATTTTTTATAACCGACCATTTTTTTTAACGAATCGATTTTTGTTTGAGCGGGTATTTTATTTATTTTCTTCGAAGGTCCAAAACCCCATAAATTAACCAGCGGACCCACGGTTATATCGTAAGCACCCTTTGTCCCTTCACAAATCATCAATGCAACTTTTAGCACGTTGTAAAAATCATCGGAAATTGAAAACCACTTATTTTTTTCGTATTTATTGAATTTCGAAATCTCAGAGGAATCGATATAGGTAGACATTTCGTTATTCACAAGTTTTAACAAACTGTCTATTCTGTTCTGAAAATTTTCTCTTGCGGTTATTTGATTATTATCGTTAATAATCTTGATATGGTAAGTCGTTCCCATAGTAAAGCCGGAATACGCAATCAAATTATTATTCGATTTATTTTGGCATCCGGCTGTAAAAAGAATTAAAAAGAACAAGAAAAATTTAAGGGGTGTGGAATGAAATTTCATATTTTAATTACCGTAGAATAAAATATCAATATTTTTTCTTTTTCCATTTCCAATCTTCGTAATATCTCCAGCTCACCATTTGATTCAATTTTTCTATTTCTTCAGTTTTTTTAATCAAATTTGCCTTACTTACGTCGCCAATTGAAAGCAGACCGATATATTTTCCTTTTTTTTCAATCAGTAGATGACGCAGTCTCATTCCTAAAAATCTATCCATTAATTGATATATTGAATCCGTATGAGGAGCAGATTTCAACCCGGTTACCATATAATCTTTAATTTTGGCTGTATTGGGATCAAAATTTTCGTCGAGAGTATTCCGCATAAGGTCGCGCTCCGTCCAAATTCCAACAAATTTATCACCTTCCTTAACAAGAATGGAACCGATATTTTTCGATAGCATAAACTTCAGTGCATCCCTTATTGTTGTATCGGGAGAAACGGAAACAATATCATGACCTTTTTTTTCTAAAATGGCTTCGGCTGTTAGCATTGGTTCCTCCGATTTTATTATTAAAATTTTTATAATTGAGATGAAACGTAGTGGTATCTAATTCTCATTATGATAATTTCATAATAATAAAGAAAAGATTAAAAATCAAACCGAAAAAACAGAAAGCCATACTTAATTTTAATATGATTTACTTGCTATCCACCAAAATCATCATAAAGTATGTTTTCCTTTTCCACGCCAAGATCATCTAACATTTTAAGAACAGCCGAGTTCATAAGGGGCGGACCGCAGATATAATATTCGCAATCCTCCGGCGCAGGATGATCTTTTAGATAATTATCATAAAGGACTTGGTGAATAAACCCTACATAACCATGCCAGTTATCTTCGGGAAGCGGCTCTGATAAAGCCAAATGCCAAGTAAAGTTGGGATGTTCTTCTTGTAATTTATTGAATTCTTCCACGTAAAACGCTTCTCTTAAACTTCTGGCTCCATACCAAAATGATATTTTTCTTTTTGAATTGAGTCGTTTAAGTTGGTCGAATATATGTGAGCGCATGGGAGCCATACCGGCGCCGCCGCCAATAAATACCATTTCGGCATCCGTATCTTTTGCAAAGAATTGACCGTAAGGACCGGAAATAGTTACTTTATCCCCCGGTTTCAAACTGAATATATAAGATGACATTTGTCCGGGAGGAACATTCGGATTTCTCGGTGGAGGAGTTGCAATTCTAACATTCAACATAATAATTCCTTTTTCCAAAGGATAATTTGCCATTGAATATGCTCTTACAATGGGTTCGTCAACTTTGGAGACATAACGCCATAAATTATATTTATCCCAATCGGCTTTATACTCTTCATCGATATCAAAATCGGAATATTTTACGACGTGCGGCGGAGCTTCAATTTGTATATAACCACCGGCTCTAAACTCAACATTTTCTCCTTCGGGAAGAGTTAGTACTAATTCTTTAATGAATGTTGCTACGTTTCTATTGGATTTAACGGTGCATTCCCATTTTCGTATATCAAAAATTTCTCTGGGGATTTCTAATTTAAGATCTCTTTTAACGGCAACTTGGCACGAAAGGCGGTAATGTTCGTGAACTTCCTTTCTTGTTAATTTGCCTAATTCTGTCGGTAAAACATCTCCGCCGCCTTCTAAAACTTTTATTTTACATTCTCCGCACGTTCCTTGTCCGCCACACGCAGAAGGTATATAGATTTCTTTATCGGCAAGAGTAAATAAAAGTTTCCCTCCTATTGGAGCTGTTAATTGATATTTAGGGTCGTCATTAATATTAATTTTAACATTACCCGTTTGAACCAATTTCGATTTAGCAAAAAGGATGACCACCACCAAGACTAAAACAATAATGGTGAACATCAACACACCCAATAAAATGAGTCCAATTCCACTCATAAATTAATCCTTACAATTGAATTCCAGAAAACAACATAAATGCCATTGCCATAAGTCCGGCTGTAATAAATGTGATTCCAAGGCCTCTTAATCCCGCCGGCACATTACTATATTTCATTTTATATCTAACTCCCGCAAGTGCAATTATAGCCAGAGCCCATCCAATACCGCTGCCCAAACCGAATACCACACTTTCACCAAAAGTATAATCCCTTTCAACCATGAAGAGAGAGCCGCCTAAAATTGCACAGTTAACTGTAATTAGAGGGAGAAAAATTCCTAATGCATTATAAAGTGAGGGAACAAATTTATCTAACGTCATTTCCAAAATTTGCACCATTGCAGCAATCACACCAATATAGGTAATAAGTCCTAAAAAGGTTAAGTCAACATTAGATAATCCAGCCCAACTAAGCGCCCCTTTAACTAAAACCCCATGATAAATTAAGTTATTAACGGGAATTGTAATTGCTTGCACAACAATAACGGCTATACCCAAGCCAACTGCCGTTTCAACTTTTTTAGATAACGCCAAAAAAGTACACATGCCAAGAAAGAAAGCAAGTGCCATATTTTCAACGAAAATTGATTTTACGAATAAGCTTATATAATGTTCAAGCATTTTTAATCCTCCTCAACCTGTTCGGGTTTCCAAGATCTTATACCCCAAATCAATAAACCGATTATAAAGAATGCACTGGGAGATAGATGAGCGAGACCGTTACCTGTATACCATCCACCGTCATTAACCAGAGGAAATATTGTATATCCCATTAATTTACCGGAACCGAATAACTCCCTAAAAAATCCTACGAACAATAATATAAAAGCATACCCCATTCCGTTTCCTATTCCGTCCATAAAACTTAGAACAGGTGGATTTTTGAGAGCGAATGCTTCGGCTCTACCCATTAAAATACAATTTGTTATAATCAAACCTACATATACAGAAAGTTGCTTGCTTATATCATAAGCAAATGCTCTAATAATTTGGTCTGCAATAATCACAAGTGAAGCAATAATGGTCATTTCAACAATTATTCTAATACTGCTTGGAACTTGTTTACGTATAAGACTAACAGAAAAGTTGGAGATTGCCGTTACGAATGTAACCGCAAGGGCCATAACCACCGAAGTCTCCAGTTTGGAAGTAACAGCTAATGCAGAACAAATACCCAATATTTGATATGTAATCGGGTTATTATCAAAGATTGGGTCTAGAAGAACTTTTTTATACTTGCCCATTGTTCTTCCCCCTTTCCCTTAATTTTTTGAAAAATGTACCGTATCCGTCTTTTCCTAACCAAAATTTCACTAATTTATCTACGCCTCTTGTCGTCATTGTAGCACCTGAAAGTCCGTCTATTTCATATTTTGCCAGAGGGCTGGATTTGTCAACTTTTCCTTTAATAACAGCAATTTTCAAATTCCAATTTTCGTCAAAAGCTTTTTTGCCTTTCCAAATTCTTTTCCATCGCGGGTTATCCACCTCTCCGCCAAGTCCGGGTGTTTCGCCGTGTTCGTAAAATGTAATTCCCGTTACCGTACGTAAATCTTTATCTAAAGCTATAAACCCATATAACGTTGACCAAAGCCCTTTGCCATAGATAGGCAAAATATATTTCGATACCGAATCGTTTTTCATAACGCGGTAAACAATCATATACTTTGGTTTGGTTTTTATTCTTGCAATATCTTTATCTTCGGGAATTTTCTCGGAATAACGGGGATCGTCTTTAATTTTTTTAATGTCAAAATCGTGAGGATTTAATTCACTTGTATATTCTTTTTCCGAAATAGGTTCGCCTGTTTTCAGATCGATAATTTCCGGTTTGATGTTTTCTTCGTAAACTTTTTCTATATCAATCCCATCGGAATATAAATCCGCTGCAATTAAAATATTCTCTATTTTATCTTCAAGTTTATTTTGCGCTTGTTTTTTGCTTAATGCCACTGTTGCCGATGAAACAAGCACAGAGCAAACCAAACACACACCTAAAGCAACGCTAATAGTCTTTTTTGCGCTTTCAGACGACATTTCTAGCCAACCTCCTCTTAATATTGCTATTAATTACAATTTTGTCAATTATTGGAGCAAAAACATTTCCAAACAGAATGGAAAGCATCATACCTTCGGGATAAGCGGGATTTACCACACGTATCAGAACAACCAGAATTCCAATTAATAATCCGTAATAGTATTTACCGGTTTCCGTCATTGCCGAACTAACCGGGTCGGTTGCCATAAACACAGTACCGAATGCAAAACCGCCAAGGACCAAATGCCAAACCGGCGTAACCTGAAACATCGGATTGGTTGAGCTTCCTATTAAGTTAAAAGTTAAAGCCATCACAACCATACCCACCAAAACACTTAACATGGTTCTCCACGATCCGACACCCGTAGCAATCAAAATAACGGCGCCTATTAAGCATGCAAGAGTTGAAGTTTCTCCCATCGATCCGGGAATTGTTCCAATAAAAGCACTCATCCACGAAAAGTTTAAGTGAAGATGTGCAACCGGATCTGCTAATTGGGCTAATGGCGTAGCTTTACTAATTCCATCTACGGCTACCCAAACCTTATCACCGGATATTTGTGCCGGATATGCGAAAAATAAAAATGCCCTTCCGGTTAATGCGGGATTTAGAATATTCATTCCTACACCACCGAAGACTTCTTTACCTATTACAACGCCAAATGAAATTCCAATAACTACTTGCCATAACGGAATTGAAGCCGGCAAAATTAATGGAAACAGCAAACTGGTAACCAAAAACCCTTCGCTTATAGGATGTTTTCTTACGGTAGCAAAAAGTACTTCCCAAAAACCGCCCGCAGCTAATGTAACAAGATAAATGGGGAAAAAGTAAATTGCGCCGAGAACTACGTTAGCAAAGAAATTATCAGGATCAAATGAAAAACCGAGGGATTTGAAAATATTCCCTTGCCATGTTCCAGGATCGGACAGTCCCATTTTAACAATAGCTAAATTTGCTTGGAGACCGGTATTATAAAACGCCATGAAAACGGCTGGAATTAATGCAACAACTACCGTAATCATCATTCTTTTTAAATCTAATCCATCACGTATGTGAGATGCGCGCTCGGTAACCTCTCCGGTGGTAAACAGGAAAGATTCCGTTGCTTCAAAAAGTGGATAAAGTTTTTCGTACTTACCGCCTTTCTCAAACAGTTTGGCATTTTTATCGAAAATGTTTCTAAGAAATTTCACTATCCTTCCTTCTCAATAATGTTTAAGTTTTCTCTTAATATTGGTCCGTAATCTATTTTTGAGGGACAAACAAATGTACATAGCGCCAAATCTTCTTCAACCAATTCCAGCATGCCGAGTTTTTCGGCTTCTTCAATATCCTTAACTAATAAAGACCTGAGTAAATACGTTGGTAAAATATCTAACGGCATTACTTTTTCGTAACTGCCAATGGGTACAACCGGTCTTCTTCCTCCGTGCAGCGCCGTATTAAATTCGAATTTCTTACCCGGTATAAATCCCGATAGCATAACTTTTTTTACCGAGAACAAGTTTGCTCCCGCTGTTAACCACCCGAGAAATTTCTTTTCTTCTCCTTCTTGCACAGCCGAAATTTGATTATGGAATTTTCCTAAATACGCCTCAACTCCAACAGCTTTCCGTCCCGATAAAACCGATCCGGAGATAACCCTGCTGTTTTGGTCTTTTAATTCGCCTTTAATTAATTCCTCAACCGAGGCGCCTAACCTTGTTTTAATTAATCTGGGATTTTTTATTTTGGGTCCGGCTAAAGCTATTACACGTTCAACATTAAGTTTACCGGTAGTAAATAATTCACCTATAGTTGCAACATCTTGCGCATTAACGTACCAAACTTTTTTATGAGTATCGACCGGATCTAAAAAATGGATATGCGTTCCGGGTAACCCTGCAGGATGAGGTCCCGAAAACTCCTCAACGCTAAGATTGTTTAATTCAACGGTAGGAATTTTTTCATCCGGTTTTTTACATATATAAATTTTACCATCCGTCAATTTGCTCAGAACAAATAAACCGCTTTTAAAAAATTCTATTTTACCTTCCAAAATTTTTTCTACGGAAGGAGCCAATGGCTCGGTATCCATTGCAGTTATAAATAGAGAATGGGGAACTATTTCTGGGTTCGCAATTTTTCCGAACGGACGAACCCGGATTGATGTCCACAATCCCGATTCGACTAATTGGCTGATAACTTTTTCTTTTTCCAAGTTGTTTATTTGAGCTCCGGTATAGGAATTGAATGTGACTTCTTCATTTCCTTCGAGCGCAATTACCAAGGATAAAAATTTTCTTTTTTCACCTCTGTTTATTTCAATTACCTTTCCGGCTGCAGGTGCTGTGTATTTAATACCCGGTATCTTTTTATCGCTAAATACAACTTGACCTAATTTAACCGTATCGCCTACTTGTACATGCATTGTAGGTTTCATCCCAACATAATCTTCGCCCAACAGTGCAACTTTAGTAACTTCTTTATTATTGGAAATTGTTTGTTGGTTGGGTTCGCCGGTTATTGGTATATCAAGTCCCTTCTTAATTTTGTGCAATGCCATAGTTAAAAAATTTATTTGATAGAAATAAAGTACTAATTAATTATAGGATTGAAATTTCTTACCATAAAATACTTTCCTCTTGTAGGCAAAAAATAACTTTACAAACTTACCAGTTTCGTATTTTAACTTCAATCTTTTTTTTTAAAGACTAAACGTAAAATTTCATATTTTCCTTCCTTAATTTCACGGCTAATTTTGTGCGCAATTTTTTGTAAATTAGAAAAATCAAAAACGGGTTTATTATGTCTCAACTAAGTTCTTATTTTGAGTTTTACCGGAAAAACACTATTGGCAGCGACCAAACTTTTAATTCCCCTTTCGGAGAAAAAAAAATTATTTATGCGGATTGGGTTGCAAGCGGCAGATTGTATAAACCGATTGAAGATAAACTAATCAACAAATTCGGACCGTTTGTTGGCAACACACATTCGGAGACCAGTATTACCGGAACTTTTATGACCGAAGCTTATCACATGGCGCACCAAATTATTAAAGACCATGTAAATGCCGACGGAAATGACGTAATTATTACGGCGGGTTTTGGTATGACGACTGCCATAAATAAATTCCAACGACTTTTGGGATTAAGATACCCTGAACAACTAGATAAATATGTTCACATTCCCGACGATGAAAGACCGGTAGTTTTTATTACTCACATGGAACATCATTCAAATCAAACAAGTTGGCTTGAAACAATTGTAGATTGCGAAATAATTGAACCCGACGAGAACGGTTTACCCGATTTAAATTATTTTGAATCGTTGTTAAAAAAATATAAAAACAGAAAATTAAAAATCGGTTCTTTCACGGCAGCATCCAACGTTACCGGCGTTCAACCGGATTATTATGAAATGGCTAAAATGATACATCAACATTCCGGATTATGTTTTGTGGATTTTGCCATGGCTGCGCCTTACGTTAAAATTGATATGCATCCGGAAGACCCCTTAAAAAAGTTAGATGCAATTTTCTTTTCGCCTCATAAATTTTTAGGCGGTCCCGGCTCTTCTGGCGTACTGATTTTTGATTCGAACCTTTACAAGCGAAAAGTACCGGATCATCCCGGCGGAGGCACTGTGGATTGGACTAACCCATGGGGCGAGCATAAATATATTGATGATATTGAATTGCGCGAGGACGGCGGTACTCCGGGTTTTTTACAAAGCTTTAAAGCCGCTCTGGCAATTCAATTAAAAGATAAAATGGGAGTTGAGAATATTTTATTGCGCGAAAAGGAACAATTGAATTCGGTTTATAATTTTTTCGACAAAATTGATCATATCCATGTTTTGGCAAACGAACAAAGAGAGAGATTGGGAGTTATTTCATTTTACAATGAAAACGTACATTACAACTTGATTGTAAAACTTTTGGATGATTTATTCGGCATACAGGTTAGAGGCGGCTGTTCATGCGCCGGTACTTACGGACATTATCTTTTGCACATCGATCCCACAAGGTCCCATAAAATATTCGACAAAATAAATCATGGGGATTTGACCGATAAACCCGGTTGGGTAAGATTATCCCTTCATCCAACAATGACAGACGAAGAGTTGAACCTTGTACTTGAGGCAATAATCGAAATTATAGAAAATGCCGAGAGTCTAAGCAAAAATTATAGTTATTCGGTTAAAACAAACGAGTTTCATCATATAAAAGAAGAAAATCCTCAAGAAACCATAAAATCTTGGTTTATGCTTTAACAATATTCTGTGTATACAATCAAAATTCAAAAATTGGGATTTTTTCAATTTAAAAACTTTCGATTGAGTGAGTAATTCTTTCTATAATTGAATCGGATCGAGAGCAGAAACTAATATTCAAGTGCCAAACCGTCCGTAATAACTAAAAACATTTTTTACTAAATAATTTATTTTTTTCCATTTTTTATTCGCACATTGAAAAAAAAATCGTTATTTTTTGCTTTAAATAAATACTTATCAAAAAAATATTTAATTGAATCAATTTTGTGCTATTAAAAAACTAAATGAATTATTTATTTACCGGAGGCTAAATGTCAGAAAATGCAGAAAAAATTCCCGCAAAAATAGGTGAATTTAAGGGAAACGCCGTAATAACATTACCAATCGGAAATAGCGAACGGTATTCTTTTACATTCGGCGTATCTAAAGCAAAAGCAATTTTAGAATATTTAGACGATATTAAAAAGTTTGTGGAAGAACACGAGAAAAAGCCGGAAGCTACCGAATAATTTTATCTGACAACTTCCAAAACTTGTATATCGAATACTAAATTTTTGCCTGCCAAAGGATGGTTTGCGTCAAAAATAACTTTTTCATCGGTTATTTTTGATATTTTTACTTTAATTATTCCGGTTTCGTCTTGGGAAATATTAATTTCTTGCCCTTCTTTCAATTCGATGTCTACAGGCAATTTATCCTTTTCAATTTCAACGACTAAATCCTTAAGTTTTGGACCGTAAGCTTTATCGGCAGTTATGGTAATTTTTTTCTTATCCCCTTTCTTCAAACCAATTAAAGTTTCTTCTAAACCAATTAATGTATTTTCCTCGCCCACAATTAATTCTAACGGTTCTGCAACCGTAGCTTTATCAAATAAAGTTCCGTCTTCAAGTTTAGCCGTATAACTTATTTTTACTTTATCCCCAAGCCGTATTCTCAGTTCGTTTTTCTCCATTGGTAATCCCTAATTTAAGACACTGTAATTTATAAAAATAAATTTATATTTGTGAAGTATTTACTTTTGTTTTGTTCTCGAATCTTCTTATTAAAAGAACAGCCGCTATTGAAAGTCCTATTAATAACCCGGCCCATATCCCATAAATTCCAAAATGAAATTTAAACCCTAAAACGTAAGATGTTGGAGCCGCAATTAACCAATAAGCAATTATCGTAAAATACATGGGAATTTTTACATCCATAATACCGCGCAAAATTCCAATGCTTATTGCTTGAATTCCGTCGGATATTTGAAACAAAGCGGCAATAATTAATAAATACGATGAAATATCAATTACTTCTTTATCGGAAATATAAAGGCTTGGTAATAATGTGTTAAATATGACAAAAACAGTAGCTGAGATTAACATAAAAATCATTCCCAATAAAACCGCAGAATAACCTGCCGATTTAATACCCGCCTTATCGTTCTTTCCTAATGCATAACCAACCCTAATTGTACCCGCAGCAGAAACTCCGAGAATAATCATGTAAGAAATGGATGCTAAATTTATTGCTATTTGATGCGCCGCCAATTCGTTGCTTCCAATCCATCCAACCATTACGGCTGCAAAAGTAAAAACCCCAATTTCCAGAGTATAAATAAAACCGCTCGGGAACCCTATTCTTAAAAGTTTGCGAATAATAGAAAAATCGATTCTACCGAGATTAAAATTAAGATTAAATATTTCCGTCGATTTTGATCTGTAAACCAAAATAATCATTGCAATTCCCATAAAAACTCTTGTTAACAAAGTTGAATAACCGGCTCCGTCCAAACCTAAAGCGGGTAAGCCCAGCTTTCCGTAAATCAATATCCAATTACCAAAGAAGTTTACAATATTAGCAACTATTGCAATATACATTGGTAATTTAGTTTGTTTAATACCTTCCGCAAATTGTTTGTAAACTTGAAAAATAAGAAACGGAAAAATTGAATAACTGAGAATTTGCATATATGATTGTGCATATTTCACAACCATTTCCGGTTGATTGAAGTAGCGGATTAAATAAGAAGCGGAATAGACAATAACCGTTAATAAAATAGCAAATACGGAATTTAATATTAGTGATTGGTTTAGCACCCCGGCACATTTTTTATAATTTTTCCGCCCTAAATGAAATGAGACAAGAGGAGTAGTTGCCATACTCATCCCAAAACCAATTACTATTATTAAAAAGAATAACCCGTTTACAAGGGAAGCAGCCGCCAAAGCATCCACGCCTACTCTGCCAACCATCATGCTGTCTACAACACCAAGCATAATATGACCCAACTGTCCCAAACTAACAGGCCAGGCTAATTTAGCAGTCGATATTATTTCTGATTTTAGTTTGCCCGCATCCATTTTTATTATCTAAATTTACCTTTGTAACTAATTAATTCATTTGTAAATTTACATTTAATCAAATTAGTTATTTAATTGAATTAAAACCGGAGAATAAATGAAAACAAAAATTATTTTAGCTGTTCTAATTATTGCCGCCTTAATGTCGTGCCAAAAACAAACCCCGCTTAAAAAAATAGGTAAATCCGATCTAAAAACTTTTAACGATTCCGTGAGTTATAGCATAGGATTAGATATTGGCAGAAGACTGTCCGCTCAAAAAATTGACATAGTACCCACCGTGTTTTTGCAGGGTATGATCGATTCTAAAAACGATTCTTTATCCCTGTTAACCAAGCAAGAAATAAGAGGAGTTTTAAGACGTTTTCAAAAAGTGATGAGAGATAAACAAATAAAGGCTCAAAAAGAATTGGCCGAAAAAAATAAAGCCGAGGGTGAAAAATTCCTTGCCGAAAATAAGAAAAAACCCGGAGTAATTACATTACCCAACGGTATTCAATATAAAGTTATTAAATCGGGAAACGGAAAAAGTCCTACAATCAATGATAAAGTTGAAGTAAACTATCGCGGAAAATTTATAAATGGGACTGAATTTGACAATTCGTATAAAAGAGGAAAACCTTTGACAACTAAAGTTACTGGTGTTATAAAAGGTTGGACGGAAATTCTACAGAAAATGAAAGAAGGCGATGAATGGGAAGTATACATCCCATCGGAATTAGCTTATGGTAAAAGCGGAAAAGGTCGAATCGCACCAAACACAACACTCATTTTTGATATTAATCTGCTGAAAGTGATTAAGAAATAAACTCTGGGGGAACGGGAAAATATTTTCGCGTTCCCTTTTCTTAATGCTTTTCAAAATTAATTTTATTCCCTCCATAATTAGAAAATTTATTTTGATTTTTTCAAAATTATTGTGCAAATTAATTTTCAGTATATTGTCCGGAAAATCTTCCTTCCCAATTGCCATTAAAATAACCATACTTTGGAGGTTGCATGAAAAATATCAAATACATCTTTTTACTGATTTTTATCTCAAATTTTCTTTTTGCTCAAAATGATATCTTTACCCGGTTCAACGAAATACCTGTTCCGGATATTGAAAATACGGGATTCGGCGAATTTGTTTCGGGTATGGATTTTGACGGTGACGGTAATATTGAAATTTATGCGGTAAATAATATGTTGGACCAAGGGGGAGCCGAACTTACACCACGAATTTACAAATTCGAAAAGAACGGAAATGTTTGGGAACAAGTTTGGAGCGAGCACCTGCGAGATATTCCTCAACAAAACAGCTGGGCACCTATAACATACGGCGATTGGGATAATGACGGTAAAATGGAAATAATTTGGGGACCGGCAAATAATTTTAACGGGGAAAACGGCACAAATCCTAATCCTCCAAGAATTATTGTTTTC
>JALSTI010000035.1 GCA_026983795.1 Melioribacteraceae bacterium | reverse complement strand
TTTGAAAACCAAGGCTCCGGTAAAGATAATATGGGAGCTCCAAATTTCGGGTTCGATGTTCCCAACGCGGAATGGACTATTACCGACAAAGATAATTTTGAACTTCGTCCATTCAGATGGATTTTATCGGATTTTGATAACGACGGAGAAAAAGAATTGATCTTTGCCGATAGACGGGATAGTTTAAGATTTGGCGTGGTCTCCGTTAGCGATATTCCCGATAACGGAAACGGTTCAGAGACTTGGGCTTTGGAAGCATCTGCACAAAATACTCCTCTTAATACATCTACTATTTACGATTTGGCGTTATTGGGAAATAGAATTTATCTGTTTCACTCTGACGGCAGTATTACTGTAGTTGAGTATGCCGGCGGTACTTACAATGTTTTAGGAAACTTTCCGGATATGGTTCCCGGCGGATCATGGAAATCAGCTTCTACCGTTGACATTGATAATGACGGTAAAGAGGAAATAATTGTAGGCGGATGGCAAAAACCCGGTAATAAAATTTATTTGATTCAAGACGATTCCGTTAATACAATAAAATCAACTTTAATTGCCGATTTGGAATCTTTAATAGGCGTAAACGGAAGAATTAACGGAGGACACGACGCATACGGAGATATTGACGGCGACGGTAATCTCGATTTTATATTCGGAACACGCGAAGCTACTCCGGATGCCGCTATAATTCGTCTTGAATATCAAGGCGGGGATATTACTCAGCCTCAAAGTTATGTGGCTCAAGTAATAGACTCTCTTTATCCCGGCTCAGGAGTAAACCGTTACGATATAGTAAACGTAACTAATGTAGACGATGACGCAGATTTGGAAGTATTGTATACCGACGGTAATCAAACCGGAAGGATTCCAATAGTCTTTCTCGATTTACAAAAAGCCGTGGGCATTAAAAACAATATTATTAAAAATGATTTTAAGCTTAACCAAAATTACCCAAACCCGTTTAATCCTACTACAGCTATAAGCTTTAGCTTGAATAGAAGCGCAAATATTTCCCTACAAGTTTACAATACCCTTGGACAACTTGTTGCTACATTAATTGATAATAAAAATTTTACCGGAGGTAATTATTCCATAACTTTCGACGCTTCTGAATTGGCAAGCGGAGTTTATATTTATACTTTGGAAACAAATACGGTTAAATTATCGAAAAAAATGATATTAAATAAATAATTTTCTACAATTCAGGCTCGTATATCCAAATATAAATACGGGCCTTTGTATTTTTTTATCGGCTTTTACATCTACCTGAATTCGCATATTTTATGGCTCACTTTTTATATTTTTAATATAAGTTTTCTTTAATTTTACAATTGAATTTTTAACAGTTATTAAAAACAACTAATATGGAATTAAAGGACATTACTAAATATAAGCTTACAAAAGAACATAAAGACTTTTATATTAAAATCAGAAAAGATGTAAATAAATGGCTTAAAAAAAATTTAAAGAAAAATTATAAATGGGCGGAATATTTGTTGGTTGCTCCCGATTTATTTCATTTACTTACCAAACTTCTTATAGATCCGGATGTTCCATCCGATAAGAAGACAAAACTTTTAACTGCTACTGTTTATTTTATTTCTCCAATAGATTTTATTCCCGAAGCATTTTTCGGACCTGTTGGATACTTAGACGACGTTGCCCTTGCCGCTTATATTCTAAACGATTTGCTTAACAGCGTAGATCCTAAAATTGTAAAAAGGAATTGGGCGGGAGACCAAGATATTTTGCTTCTAATAAAGAACATTTTGATTAATGCAAACAATATGATTGGCAGCGGTGTATGGAATAAAATAAAAAAAAGGTTTTTCTAAGCTTGTGTTTTATCAAATGTAACGGTGAATTTGGTCCCTACGTTTTTCGTGCTAACAACATCAACTTTACAATTATTAAGTTTGGAAAATTCTTTTACCAAGGCTAAGCCCAAGCCTGTTCCTTCATATTTTCTTGTATAGCCGATTTCTTCCTGGGAAAATATAGTAAAAAGATTGTCTAAATAATCTTCGGATATACCGGTGCCGCTATCTTCCACTTCAACTTTAATTTTAGATGATTTGGTTTTTGATATTTCAATTTTTACAAATCCTTCCGAAGTAAATTTTATTGCATTATCTATAAGATTTTGAAAGAGCATGGTTAAGGTATATTCGTCGCCAATAAGAATAGGATAATCGATATTATTGATAAATTCAATTTTAAGATTTTTACTATCCGCTAAAGAACGCAATTCTATTAAAATTTTTGATATTATTTTTTCTAAGTTTAATGCTTTTGGAACGATTTCAAATTTACCGGACAGCAATAACGACATATTCAAAACATTATCCAAAGTTCTTATTATTCTGTTGCCGGAATTGTCCATTCCGCTAAAAATAAAACTCATTTCTTCGCTTACCTTGTCTTTGAATTCTTCCCGCAACAAAGCATTGTAATTCAACATAGTGTTCAAAGGCGTTCTAATTTCGTGGGACATTTGCGACAGGAATGCAGATTTTAACCTGTCCGACGCTTCCGCATCCTTTTTGGCTTTTTTAAGCTCTTCGTACATTGCGGCATTATGAATTGCAACGGCGGCTTGACTTGCTAAAATTTCAAACATATTGGTAATTTCGTTTATGTTAATTTTAGACAGGACTTTACTATCTACATAAATAACTCCGACTTTTTTATTCTCAACTATCAAAGGCGAACACAAGATGGTTTGTAACGCCAGCCTTAATATACTTTTACTCGGATGGTTGTCGTTATCACCTTGTGCGCCTTCAATAAAACGGGACTGTCCGGTTAAAAAAACATCTTCAACAACGGTAGTACTGATATTGAAAAAATGCTCGGGCAAAATATTTCCTTTAGCGTCAAGTCCCAACTCAAAATCCAACCCGCCTTCTTTATTTTTAAGAACAATAAAGCCTCTTTCTGCATTAGCCAACTTAATTGCATTGATAAGAACGGAATATAGAACATCTTCCAGAACTAAAGAACCGTTTATTTTTTTAAGTAACCCAAGAATTAATTCGAGCTCTCTTACTCTGCTCGTAAGTTCTTTGGTATCTTTGCCAACCGAATTACGATAAAGATTTTCTTTTAATTCCGAGAGTTTCATTTAATTATCTTTCTTTGTTTGGTTTTTGCCCTAGTACTTAATATAATCCAAACTCCACTATAGTGAAAACTATCAATGCTTTTCATGTAGTTTATTCAATTCCAATTTTATTTCTTTGGCTGCATTTTCTGCGCCAATACTTTTTTTGTAATTAAAAGCCTTCGTCAAATTTTCCATTGCCAAATCAGTTTTATTCCACTCTTTATACAATTGACCAAGCTCATAAAGAGTTTCATAATAGTTGAATTTGTTATCCAATTCTTTATTCATACGCAGACTTTTAAAGAAATACTTTTCAGCCTCTCTTTTCTTTTTCATCTTTTTACTTAACAAACCCTTTATTTTATACAAATCCGCAATAGTTAGTCTATCATTTATCTTTTTACTCAATTCCATCGATTTGTTTAAGAATGCAATAGATTGATCGAAATCGTCGGTATCTAATGTTAAATTAGCTTTAACCGACAAATTTAGATTAAGCATCGAAATATATTCGGATTCTATTGCATTCTTTAAGCTATTATCGAATTCAACTAAAGCAGAATCATAATTTTTCTTTTTTTGATAAACCAAACCGATATTAAAATGTGCTTCAGATAATCTATTTCTAGCTGAAAAAGAATCGAAAATTTGTAAGGATCTGTTAAAATAAGCAAAAGCCTCATCATATAAACTTCTTGAAAAATTTATAAGACCGATGTTGTCTTCAACCATTCCGGTTAATAGATTAAAATGATCTTTATTTTCAATTAATTCCAGACTCTCCAAAAAATACTTTTCTGCACTTGTAAATTCTCCTTTTTCACCAAATACCGCACCTATCATATTGTTAGTTCTAATTAAGCCTTCATGGAATTTTTCTGTTGAAAAAATTTCCTTAGCCTTTTCTAAATTTTCAAAACTTGTTTTCCAATTTGCTTGTCTAAAATAAATTTCGCCCAAAGACAAATAAGAATTTGCGACATAATCTATGAATGGTTTCTCATCTTTAGTAAGTTCTACAATTACATTAAAATATTTTTCCGAAATTTTCCAAGTACCGAGATTATTCAAAGCTTTACCTAATTCCAATAAAAAACCTAACAGTTTACTTTTTTCCAATTTTTCCCGGGCATAATTATAAAGAGTACCGGAAATTTTCTCGACAATAAGTTCGTATTCAAAATTAACATCAATCGCTTTATTAATTACTGCTTCATCAAAGATACTTAAATCCACTTTTGATAATTCATTTCTTAAATCATCTGGCAGTAATTCTGAGTAATTAATATCGAAATAATCGATAGAAATTTTATTTAGCGAATCTATGGTATTTTTAGTCATTTAACTAAATTCCCTAAACACTATTAAACCGACCATCCAAACCTTGTAAAATGAGGTAACTCCGCTCCTTTAACTTCCAATGTTCCATTTGAATGGAGAATTATTTTATCGACTTTGTTTAATGATTCAACACTGTTATCACTTTTAATGTAATAAAAATCCGCTCCATTTCCTACATTATCAAGATTTAAACCTTCATGAGTTAAATCCAATTTAAGTGGTTTATCAAAAGTTGTAGGAGTAGGGTAACAATCAATAACCGCGTCTTGATCACTTAGTTCAAGTCTGATTGTTGTGGTATAGTTAAACGCTCCGGCGGGAATAGTTAAAACACCGTAAATATTTACCGGCGTTCCTTGATCGCTTGTATATGAAAAATGAAAATTTATTGTATCGCCTACAACTCCATTAACCTCTTTTGAACGGGTAAATGTATTTTCGATTGCCGATTTTGTATGAGCGGGAAGTTTAATCAATTGCGCTTTTTTAGTTGGATTTACAGGTTGTGTTGTTGAATCGAAGTTGGTGCAACTTGATGCAAAAAATACTAAAACTGCAAATAATAATAACTTTTTCATAATGTCTCCTGTGTTTTTGTAAAAAAAAGATAGTTTTTTGATTTCCTTTTATGGGATAAGAATCGTTTGGTTTTAATTCGTTTAAAATTGGTCATAGTAAAATATTATCGAAAAAATTGTATTAATGTTTATTTAACTTTCTATTAACTTTTCAACAGTTTATAAGAAATAAACCATTCAGTATTATTTCCCGTTTCATTCCATGCTTTTGCAAATCCAAATGAGAGGGTAGATTCAAGATTGAACCAATGCTTGAAAACCACATTAAGCTGTGCTCCTATATCTATCCATCTTTTCGGTTGACTGCTTCTAACCAATAATGCTTGGGAATAGATAGAAAAATCGATATGACTAAGGTATTGCTGTCCTATTGACAAATTCGAAAATCTGATTGGGGGAAAGTTATTTTCAATCATAAGCTTAACAAACCTGTCGGCATCCAAACTATAAATTGGGATTCCCGGGAATCTGAATACTTTTCTGTATTGTTTAACCGGAGCATTTTCCAATGATCTGTTACCAAATCCGCCAAAATAGAACCGGGATTGTATCAAGTTTTTATTATCATGATGGTAACCTAAACCGAGCTTAAATCTTGCCGTATTATGCTCCCATAAAAGCGGAGCAAGATGCTCCCATTCGGCTATAATTTGACCTGAATATTGCGGATTATTAGGATCCGAGCCGAAACCGCGCAAAGTGAGCGTAAAAGCATCGCCGCGCTCAAAATCGGAACTTCCTATGCTTCTTCTTAAATATTTTGATGACAGAATAGTTTGAGCGACCATAAAATCGGGTTCGGAAACGCGTGTAAGATTATCATTTATATATTCAAAATCCGTATATATTGCAATTTCTGTTTTTTGTTCTAATTTGTAAGGAATATCATAAATCCAATAATGTTTGTTACCTAAACGGATTTTTGTACCAATTACTCCCCTCTTCCTTTTATTAAACAGATCGTAAAAATCCGGCGCATTATGATCAATTCCCAAAATATATTTTTGTTTGTAATTATAATTCAATTTAAAATGAAACTTCGGTGCCGCCTCTATTTTATTAAACGGAGAATAACCGATTTCTATCTGCAAATCGTGATGAATTAAAGGATCTGCAAAATGTGCATATACACCTAATACTTTTTGACTTTGAAAACCGCTTATCATAGGAATAATTGAGAAAGTGTTTATATTTGCCAAACCGGAATAATTAGACTGTGGAGTGAACTTCAATGATTTTTTGGCTGAATAATTATCTGTTATTGCCAAAGACGTTAAACCGGGATTTTTGTAAAACAGTTTTTGACCTAAATATTCTATTGCTTCAATTCTTCCCGCATTTTTATTTGGAATTTCAACAGGCGTGAATCCGTCCACCGTAAATTCAAATGCAACAAGGGAATCATTTTTTAAAGCTACGGGTTTAAATAATCCGGTAAGCACATTGGAAAGCGGATAAATTTGTGAATTTTTAAAATTATAAACATAAATATTGGAAACTCCGTTTGTGTAAGCATTCCAATAAAGCTGTTTTCCATTGTTACTCCAACCGGGATTTTCGGGAGAACCCTCGGCAGAAATAGTTTTGAAAATAAATTTTCCTTCATTTTTAATTTTTTCAATATCCGCAACAATTATAGATTGCGAACCGTTGGTTTCATGCAATGTTAATGCTAATTTTTTCCCGTCCGGACTCACTGCTAAATTAGAAATATCCGTTCCCACCTTAAATCTTATTAACGGTATCATTTTATTGTATGGAAATTTGGAATAGACCAAAATATTTTCACCGCTCACATGTTGAACTCCCCACAACTCGTGAGTCCCTGGTGAAACCGTTAAATCACCTATTCTAATATCTTTAAAAAGTAATTGGTTGGAACCGGAATTTTCATCCACCACCCAAATATCCCTGAAAAGTTTATTGTTATTTGTAGTATAAAAAATTTGCTTGGTATCCGAATCGTAAGCTAAAGACGAAACTTTTAATATGCTTGGGCTTGGTAAAGTAATTATAGTTTTACTTGAATTCGAATTCAGATCGAACCTTGCAATTTCAGCAAGATGGTGGGATTTGTGATATCCG
>JALSTI010000034.1 GCA_026983795.1 Melioribacteraceae bacterium | reverse complement strand
AGGGATCGGCAGATTTGCCGCAAGTCTTCAGTACATACATTACGGAACATTTACTCAAGCAAATGAATTCGGCGAAAAGCTCGGTAGCTTCGGTGCGGGAGAAGTCGCTTTTTCTATTGCCTACGGTAACGAATTAAGCGATAATTTTTACTACGGTGTTTCTACCAAATTTATTTATTCGTCTATTGCGGACCGTTATTCGACCGGTATTGCATTCGATTTCGGCTTGCAGTATGTAATTCCGCAACAAAACTGGAGTTTCGGTTTATCTGTATTAAATGTTGGAACTCAAATTCAAAAGTACTTCAATACAACCGAAAATTTGCCTTTAGACGTTCGCATCGGTTTTAAAAAGAAGTTAGAACATTTACCTTTAACCATTTTTGCATCCCTTAATAATTTATCCGATAAGGAAAATAGTTTCAGCGATATATTCAAAAATTTCACTTTCGGCGGCGAATTTAAATTGTCCAAATCATTAAGATTCCGTTTAGGTTACGATAATCAAAAAAGAAGAGATTTGAAAATAGGATCAACCGCAGGCCTTGCCGGTTTTAATATAGGAATAGGATTAACCGTTAGCGATTATATTGTTGATTATGCTTTTTCTTCGATGGGCTCTATAGGCGGATTACACAGAATAGGAATAACCACTTCTTTTTAATTTAACCGTCTCCGTGCTCTTCCAGATATTTTTCAGCTTTATCATGGCTATCTCTATACTCGGGCAAATCGAGTAATGATTTATAATATTCAATTGCTTTAGGAATATTTTTCTTTTCGTCATAAATCTTTCCGAGATACCAAACGGCTGATATCCAAAATCCCGAAGGAGTATCGTCATCTACAATTTTTGAAAATTTGAGACATTGGTTAAACATCGTTAAAGCAGAGTCGAGTTTTTTCTCCATTTCCAACTTTACCCCAATATAATAAGATGCTTCCCTTTTAATTCTGCTGTTGTAACCGGGTAAATTCTCATTGCACTTAATTAACATATCTTGAAAAACATTGGAAGCTTTATAATAATCTCCTTGTTTCACATATATGCGTCCCAAGTATTTTTCGAAAGTGGGGTTGTCGGGAAATTCTTTAGTCAACTCTTTGGCATATTTGAAGGCTTCTTTAAAATTTTCCTCAAACTGATAATTAAGGGTCAGTAAGAAAAATTTTGCTTCAATTGAAGCATATTTTGATTTTTGTGCGGTTTCTTTCAACTGTTGAATTCCAAGTTTCTTATTTCCGCCCGGGAAAAATATCATTACGGGTTTTATGAAAGGATACTTTTCGGGAATAGCTTCGGCATAATAATTATAAATACCAAATCCCAATTTCACCTCTTCGTTTTGGGGATCAATTTCATAAACTTTATGAACCAACGGCAGCGCTTCTTTGCCGTCAAGCGCCGCATCGAACCATTTTTTACGAAGAGAATATAATCTGCCGCGGAAACCCAATGAACCGCCTTTGAAGAACAGCGCGTCCACATTATCCGGATCTTTTTCCAGAATACTGTCGCACATTGCAATTACACTATCCAATTTGTCAACAAATAAATCGTCGTATTCTTCGTTTTCCGTATCCAGCATAATTTTCCACCAAATTATCATAGCTTTAAAAAATCTTCCGGCAGGATGATGCGGATATTTTTTCATCACTATACTGAATGTTCTTTCCGCATCTTTGAACTTTATGTTATAAATCTGTTTTATTCCGGTGGTTATCAATGAATCAAATTGCGGGTCTTTAATTTTCGTTCCGCTGGTTTTAGCAGGCGACAGCGATGAATATATTAGGACGAAAAGAATTTCAATAATCAGTACTTTCAAATTAATCTCATATATTGATTTGATTTGGAAATATATTGTTTTCTGTTCATATCATCAAATAAAGTTTGACGGAAAGATTGACAAACTGTTTGAATTAACACTTTAAAAATTAGCAGGTATTGAAGTATTTTATTTGCGACCTTACGGTAAAAAGTTGGATTAGTTTAATAAACTAAATTTACTTTTTGCAGACCTCCGGTACAACTTTTTTATTTTTTTGATAAGTTTAATTCCCGTATTTATAATTTTAATAAATAAAGATGAACATTCAGATTTTCGGAACAAAAAAGAGCAACGATACTAAAAAAGCCGAGCGGTTTTTCAAAGAAAGAAACATTAAATTTCATTTTAGAAATCTGGCCGAAAAAGGTATTAGCAAAGGTGAATTAGAAAATATTAAAAGCGTTATTCCCTTGGAAGAATTAATCGATACGGAAGGCAAAGAATTCAAAAAAAGAAATTTAAAGTATATGGTTTTTGATATTGAAACCGAATTGCTGGAAGACCCGTTATTGTTTAAAATGCCGATTGTAAGAAACGGACGAAAAGTAACAATAGGATACGAACCCGGAACCTGGAGCGATTGGTTAACCGGATAAAAGGCTGAAATTAAAATTAACGGCTAATTTTGTAAACCGTCTAAATTTATTTTTCTTAATAGCAATTCACTTACCAACCGGTCATAGCCGGTAAAAGTTATAGAATCCCACCCCATCAACTTTGCAGCATTGGAATATTCTTCAATATCGTCAATAAAAATATGTTCTTCAGGCGGTTTATTAGTAAATTCTTCTACCGCTTTATAAATTTTTTCATCCGGTTTAGCTGCGCCGACTTGGTGGGAAAGAATCATTTTATCGAAATTTTCAAGAAAACCGTATTTGCTCCATCCGTATTCCATGTGAATTTCATTAGTGTTGGAAAGTAAAACAAGAGTATAATTTTTTTTAAGAACCGGCAATAAATTTGCCACTTTTTCATTGACGCTAAAAATATTAGAGAACTGAAAACAAAAATCCTCTTCGCCGAATTGATAATTTGTCCACTCCATCATAGTCGCTAAAAAATCGAACTTACTACTCTTACCTGTTTCAAAATCATGGTGGACTTCGGGATGTTCCTTATATTTTTTTGCGAATTCATCACCCAACCCTTTTTGCCGGCTATCCAATTCTTTTAGAAAAATATTATAATCAAATGGAATAAGAACATTACCCAAATCAAAAACTACAACCGATATTTTATTTTCTTTCATAGTATAAAATAAATTTTGTTTAAAAATAAAAAAGCGGTTAGCAAAATAAAAATTTATTCCGATAACCGCTTGTAAAAATATTTACGCTTCCACTATTTTATATCGAAGATGCTGTCGCTCAATCCCGTATTGACTTTCAAAGATTTCACTTTTAATTCAATTGATTGCGGACCCATGGATTGCGTTAATTTAAATGGGTATTTAACTCCGTTGACCTCGCGGTAATCTCCGAATTTTGTTGTTTGTGTAAAACTTCCTTGCGGGACACTTATAGTAAACTGCTCTTTTACTTTCAAACCGCTATCTTTATCGTAATATTGAACCCAATTTTTACCCGACTTTGTTTTCAGAACAACTTTAAATGCATCTTTTCCGTCGACTTTTTCCATACCTGCCAATTCGGGTGTAATTCCATATTTTTTATATTCCAAAGGCAAATATAAATTGGATTGGATTTTCAATTGTTCCAGACGGTCGCCTTTTAACTCCCTCTCTTGTCCCATTGCAACAACTTTTGCTTTCTCACCGTTAAAAATTGTTTTTTGTTGCCCGGTTCCAAAATCTACAACTTGGTAAAGTTTGTTAGGAGCTTTTTGTTCTATTGTAATTTTAATATTCATCCCTTGCGTTCCGCCTTCAACTACGGAGGTTTTATCTTTCACCTTTAATAAATTTTCCTTTCCGCCAATTGCGTCTATATATTTTTGCAGAACAGATTCAATTGTTACTCCGGGCGGTAAGTTTTTAACGGAAGGATCGTATTTGTTTCCGTACATATCATAATAGTCCACTTTTCCGCTTATACTGAATCTTTTAAGTTTACCGGCTACTTCATCGGCTTTACCAACCACCATTACATACGAATTATTTGGTTTAATATATTTTTTAGCCATTGCTTTAATATCGCTTTTGGTAACGGAATTTAACTTTTTCAGATAAGTTTTGTAATAATCCTTAGGAAGATTATACTTTTCAATATTCAGAGCAAAAGTGGCAATTGTTTGCGGGCGTTCCAACGATCTGGCAAAACTTCCCGTTAAATAGTTTTTAATTTGGGTTAATTCATCATCCGATACCTCTTCATTTCGAATCCTTTTCATCTCTTTTAAAATTTCTGCAATGGAACTATCGGTCACACTATTTCTAACGGTACAAGCGGCATTAAAATAGCCGACAAATCTATCCGAAGCCAAAACTGATCTTGCGCCGTAAGTATAACCGTGTGTTTCTCTCAAATTATGATTTAACCTAGAAGAAAAAGGTCCGCCTAAAATTGAATTCATAACATTCGCTTTTATTACATCTTCGCTTCCCTTTTTTAAAATTACAGGATATCCGACCATCACAACCGATTGTACCGACGTTGGTCGATCTACAATAGCAACTTTACGAACCAACGGTTTTTTAGGAGTTTTGTATTTAAAATTCGGAACCTCTTTCTTTTGCCAGCCTGCTAATAATTTTGTTACCAACGATTTTGCTTCTTTTACATTTATATCGCCCACTAACGCCAACAAAGCAATGTTTGGTCTGAAATAATTTTCATAATAATTTTTACACATATCCAAAGTAACGGACTTAACCGTTTCCTCGGTAACTAATTCGCCGTACGGATGATCTTTTCCGTAAAAAAGAACTTTTCTCAAATTATTGGCAATTGCGTTAGGCTGTTCTTTTGCGGCTTTCAAATTTGAAATCATTTTCTTTTTAATTTTATCCAATTGCTCTTGTTTAAAATCGGGATGTAAAATAATATCGGAAATGATATCCATCAATTTTGGGAAATGCTTGGTTAACGAAGACCCGTAAATTGATTGACCGGAAGTATAAAGACTTGCGCCCATAAAATCTATTTCCTCGTCAATCTGGTCTTTCGTACGGTTTTTGGTCCCGGTTTTTAATAACTGTCCGGCAATATCAATATAACCGGCATGATCTTTTTCAAGAATTGGATCTTTTACTATTTCCATTCTAAAAGTTACTTCGGGTAGTTTATGGTTTTCAACAACAATTACCTTTAATCCGTTATCCAAAGTAAACGTTTGGTAATTGCCTAATTTTATTTCCGGCGCCGGACCGGCTTTAGGCATTTTGCTTCTATCTACTTGCGCAAATAAAGTTTGCACAGTTAAAGTAAGAAGAACGATCAGAATTATTTTAATTTTCATTATTAAATCTCCGTTAAGTTAAATTTTTACAACTAATTTTTTTTAGGCAGATAATATAAAACTACTCTGTTTTCATTCCGCAAATATTTATCGGCTACTCTTTTAATATCTTCTCTCGTAACCTTCATATATCTGTCAATTTCTTTGTTAATCAGATTTGTATTTTTATACAAAACATGATAAGTCGCTAAGTTAGAAGCAACGCCGTTTACTGTTGAATTTTGTTTTACAAAGTCGGTTTCAACTTGATTTCTAATTTTTTCCAACTCGTGTTTGGATATTAAATTATTTTTAACTTTTTCAATTTCAACTTGCATTAGCGAATCCAATTCGTTTGCTTTTACACCTGCGTTGGCAATGCTGTAAATCATAGCCAAGCCTGGATCTTCCAACGGATAGACAAAAGCGCCGGAATTAACCGCTTTTTGTTGTTTGTCAACCAATTCCTTTTTTAATCTGGAACTTTCTCCCCGGGATAAAAGTGTTGTTAACATATCCATTGCATAATAATCGGGTGTGCCCAAAGCCGGCATGTGATAAGCATAAATAACCATCGGCAGTTGAATTTTATCGTAAACCGTATCTCTAATTTCTTGAGTTTGAGGAGGTTCTACAATTTGGGGTTGTTTAATTTTATATTTTCCTCTGGGAATACCGGCAAAATATTTTTTAATCATTTCTTTAGTTTTTTTAGGATTGATATCGCCTGCAATAACCAAAGTGGCATTGTTAGGAACGTAGTAATGATGATAAAAATCCATAAATTCGTCAATGGTTGCTTTATCGATATATTGTACAGAACCAATGGGAACCCAACGGTAAGGATGTTTTTTATAAGCGCGTTTAAATACCTCTTCGAACAACGAACCGTAAGGTTGATTGTCGTATCTTTGGCGTCTTTCCTCTTTTACCACTTTTCTTTGGGTTTCCACACCAACAGAATCAATTTTTAGATGAAGCATCCTTTCGGATTCGACCCACAATCCTAACTCCAATTGATTCGAAGGCAAAATATCATAATATAATGTTCTGTCCTGCGAAGTTGTAGCGTTATTAGTTCCCCCGGCATTTTCCATTATCTTATCGAACTGCCCGCGTTTAATATACTTTGAGCCTTCAAACATTAAATGTTCAAAAAAATGAGCGAAGCCCGTTCTTTGCGGGTTTTCGTTTTTAGAACCAACATGATAAACCGTTACGATTGCAACAATTGGAGTGGTATGATCTTCATGTAAAATTACATGGAGTCCGTTCTGCAAATCAAATTCGGTAAATTTGATTTCCCGACCTTTACCGAAAGTAAACATCGAGGAGAGTATGAACAAAACAAAGAAAAGAATTTTTGATTTCATAGGATTTCCTTTTACTAAATGAAAAAAAATAACGATAGTTTAGACGTTACATATAAAAAAATGTTTTAATGGATGAAGATTAAATATAAGATTTGTTCCGAACGCAATTTATATTCCAAATAATCAAAAATATAACAATTATAACAGAAAAGGTTAAAAAAGTTTCTGGAAAAGAACAAGCAACAAGAAGCGCACAATTTTGTTTATCTTAATTTTTCCAACAGATAATTTAATAAACCGGAAATGTTTATTCTTTCTTGTTCCATCGAATCCCTTTCTCTAACGGTAACGGTATTATCTTCAAGTGTTTGGGTATCAACCGTAATACAAAACGGCGTTCCGGCTTCGTCTTGTCTTCTGTATCTTCTTCCTATTGCTCCTTTACTGTCGTAAAATACTTTCAGATATAGTCTCAATTCCGTTTCAATTTTCTTCGCAACTTCCGGCATTCCGTCTTTATTAACTAACGGAAGAATGGCAACTTTTATAGGAGCCAATTTAGGATGTAACTTCAGTACAACCCTTTTCTCACCTTTAACTTCTTCTTCGTGATAGGAATTAACTAGAAAAGCCATAAAAGAACGGCTTGCGCCGGCGGAAGTTTCGATAATGAAAGGAATATATTTTTCTTTCAGTTCTTCATCGTAATATTTTTGAGATTTGCCGGAAAACTCCTCGTGTTTCTTCAAGTCGTAATTTGTTCTATTGTGAATTCCTTCAATTTCGCCCCAACCGAACGGAAATTTAAATTCTATATCCGTTGCCTCTTTTGCATAATGAGCCAATTTATCCGGCGGATGGTCATGGAACCTAAGATTCTCTTCTGCAATACCTAACGATTTGTACCAATTAATTCTTTGCTCTTTCCAATAGTCATACCACTTTTTATCTTCATCAGGTCTTACGAAATACTGCATTTCCATTTGTTCAAATTCGCGGGTTCTGAACAAAAAGTTTTTGGTATTAATTTCATTTCTGAAAGCTTTACCGATTTGTGCTATACCGAAAGGAAGCTTTTGCCGGCTTGCGCTTTGAACGTTCAGAAAATTGACGTAAATACCCTGAGCGGTTTCCGGGCGTAAATAAATTTGGTTTCCATCTTTTTCTACCGGTCCCAAATATGTTTTGAACATCAGATTAAAACTGCGCGGTTTTGTAAATGTATTAGTATTTCCGCATTGCGGGCATGATAAATTTCTGAGCAGTTCTTCCGCCAATAAATTATTTTCCAACACGGCTGTAAACTTATCGTTTAACTCTTCGTTGTTATTTAAAATTGTATCCAATTGATCAATCAAACCGGAATTTACTTCGGTTAGATCTTCTTTTAGTTTTTTTAATGCTTTTTCCTTACGCTTATCGGAAATGAATTCCGCTAACGTATCGAGCCGGAACCGTGCTTTACAATGTTTACAATCAATCATCGGATCCGTGAAATTTTCCACATGTCCCGAAGCTTGCCAAACTTTTGGATGCATCAAAATTGCAGCGTCAAGTCCTTCAATATCATCGCGATAGGTCATAGCTTTCCACCATTCGTTTTTAATATTGTTCAGCAGTTCAACGCCAAGCGGACCATAATCCCAGCATCCGTTTAATCCGCCGTAAATTTCACTTGATTGAAATACAAATCCTCTTCTTTTCGATAACGAAACAATCTTTTCTATAATACTGTTTTGATTAGTTTTCCGTGCGATGTTAACTCCAAATTTATTAATTAAATTAAGCTGTAAATATAATAGTTTTTTAAAATATTTGAAGGTCTAATAGAAATCCGCTGATTTTTGGTTTGAAGAATGAAATTAGGGTTATAATTATTCCGGTAAACTTGATTCAGACAAAAAACAGTAAATGAAAATTAGGATTTAGAGCGCGAAAAGGTAAGCCGTGGTTTATGAGAGAAATTAATATTTGGAAGATTCCCTCTTATTAAGAAATGTGATGTTTTTTATAGAGTATAAATTTAGTTTAGTTTTATAAACGCTTAAAAAAGTTAAATATCAACGCGCGGGTGTTCTTCAACCCATTTTTTCAAAAAGTTCACTATTTCCACGGTGGATGCACCGGGGGTAAATAATTCGCCTACTCCCATAGCTTTTAATTTTTTAATATCTTCTTCGGGAATTATTCCGCCGCCAAATAAAAGGACGTCGTTCATTCCTTTCTCTTTCATAATTTCCAAAACCCTTGGGAAGATAGTCATGTGAGCGCCGGATAAAATACTAATACCGATTGCATCGACATCTTCTTGCAATGCAGCTTCCACAATCATTTCGGGAGTTTGACGCAAACCCGTATAAATCACTTCCATACCGGCATCGCGTAATGCCGAGGCAATAACTTTAGCGCCTCTGTCATGCCCGTCCAATCCGGCTTTTGCAATTATAACTCTGATTTTTTTATCCATTTTACCACCCGATAATTTTAGAATTTTTAAAAATAAACAATCTTTTTAATAAGTGCAGTTATTAAGAATATTAAAGAAATTAATTTAGATTTAAATATTTAGTTCTTTTGGCAAAAGCTCCGAAAATTCCGCCTGTATGAACAAACAAAACCCCGGTTTTGTTCTTATTTTTCAAAAAGATATCGTTAAAAGCATAAAAAGCTTTACCGGTATAAGCGGGATCGAGCAAAATACCGGTTTGTACGGCAAAATTTTTAATTAATTTCAATTTTTTTTCGGTAATGTGTTTATAACCTTCGGTAGAATAACCGTCTAAAATTTGTAATTTATTATAGTCCGGCTTCAATTTCAAATCATAATTTTCATTGCATTTATTTGCGATGTATTGAATTTTTTGAAATATTTTTTTTGAAGAATAAAGCACATTAACAGCATAAATTTTAACGTTAAAATCGTAAAGTTCCGTTCCAATTAACAAACCCGCCGCCGTTCCGCCGCTTCCGGCCGCTACTAATATTCCTTTTATTTTAGATTTATTTATTTGCGATTGCAGTTCTTTTACAAAATTAATATATCCCCAAATACCAAGAGGTGAAGTTCCTCCTTCGGGTATTATAAAAACTTTTTTCCCTTTCCGTTCGTACTTTTCTTTTTCAGCTTGCATAATTTCATTTACGTGGAAATATTGTTGTTTATTTAAAAATTCAAATTCCGCATTTACCATTTTATCTAAAAAAAGATTACCTTCGGCATTTCTTTTATCGTTTCCCCACAAAAACAATTTTGTTTTTATTCCCAATGAAGCGGCTGCAACAGCTGTTGCCCTTGAATGATTTGACTGTTCGCCGCCGCAGGTAAAAACATAAGCTGCTTTTTGACGTTTGGCTTTGTAGAGAAGATATTCTAATTTTCTGACTTTATTGCCGGAAAGTTCGACGCCGGTAAAATCATCCCGTTTTATAAAAAATCCGGTACCGTTAAATATTTTTTTTTGAACCGGTGTGGGAATATTTGCAAGGTTTAACTTCTTAGGAAATTTCATTGATTTTTCTTTTTCAACTTTAAGTATTTCTTATAAATTTCCCTTGCTGTTTCCAAATCCTTAGGTGTATCAACGGAAAAGCTATCATATTCGGTAACAACAACTTTTATTTTCATTCCGTGTTCCAGCATACGCAATTGTTCCAGTTTCTCGGCACGTTCCAAATCCGTTGGTCTTAAACTGGTAAATTTTAACAACTCGTTTTTTTTAAAGACATACAATCCTATATGTTTGTAAAAATCCACCAGCATAATTTTTTCCAAATTAGTTTTTGCTCCGCGTACAAATGGAATGGGCGCTCGGGAAAAGTAAAGCGCATAGTTATTGTAATCAAAAACAACTTTGGGAATTGAAATTGATTTAAGTTCCTCTATTTTAGTTATTTTTTTTGCTAAAGTAGAGATTTTCACTTTTTTATCGAAAAGCAGCGGTTCGATTGCTTCGTCAATCATTCTTCCAGAAATAAACGGTTCGTCGCCTTGTATGTTCACAATTATTTCCGCGGTAGGTAAATTTTCCGAGACAAATGCAATTCTATCCGATCCGGTCATAATATCCTTAGGTGTCATAATAACTTGTGCGCCGAAACTTTGCGCCACTTTAAAAACCCTTTCATCATCAACGGCAATAATAATATCGTTCAACAGTTTCGACTTCTTTGCTCTTTCGTAGGTGTGTTGTATCATGGGTTTCCCGCCAATATCGGCAAGAGGTTTGCCCATTAATCTGTTTGACGCAAATCTGGCGGGTATAATACCAATTATCATATTAAAAGAAAACGGTTATTTATTGCTTTTAATAACTTTCGGAACTTTAAAAAAGCTTTCGGTTTTATCCGGAGCATTTTTTAACGCTTCTTTATTGGATATAGAACTTTTTAATTTATCTTCTCTGAACACATTATTAATTTCGTGAGGATAAGCTAAAGGTTCGATATTTGATGTATCCAGTTCGTTTAGCTTTGCCATATAATCCAATATTTTGCTTAATTCCAACGACATTTGTTCCAGTTCCTTTTCGTTAAATTCAAGCTTGGCAAGTTTTGCTATATATTTTACTTCTTCAATTGAAACCGACATTAAACTCTTTCTAATGATTTTTCAAATTTTGGGATAAAGTTAACAAATAATATTTGTGAATGCTAAAATTATTTCAACGAATTCAAAAAAGCTATTCTATTTTTAATTGACGGATGACTATAAAAAAACCATTCGACTAATGGATGCGGTTCTTTATCCGATAAATTCTGCTCCGTTAATTTTTCTAAAGTTTTTATAAACACATCTTTTTTGTCGGTGGTTCTAACTGCATATTCATCGGCTTCATGTTCAAATTTTCTGGAGATAATATTAGTCAATGGTTCTAATACAATTCCAATTAACATTGCCCACAAAGATAAAATTGGCAATGCGGCAATATCGGAAAGAACGGAAAAGCCAAACCAGGAAAGCGAAAGTTTGTAAAAATACGCCATTAGAAAAAAACTTAAAAAGCTTGAAGCTGTACCTATTATAATATTTTTAATTATATGTTTGTGTTTATAATGACCCATTTCGTGTGCAATAACGGTTTCTATTTCGTCATCGGTAAATTTTTCCAACAAAGTATCGCCTAAAATAATTCGCTTAGTCTTACCTATTCCCGTAAACATAGCATTTGCTTTCTTGGTGTTTTTGCTCATATTAAATTGGTAAACATTTTCTACCTTCATCCCAACTTCTGCGGCAAGTTTTTCTATCCGTTTTTTCAATTCTTCATTTTCTATCGGTTTAATTTTATAGAAAATTGGCAGAATAATAACCGGTAAAAATTTGGCTAAAACAACGGAAACAAAAAATAAAATAATTGCAAAAGGCAACCACCATAAATCGCCGAAAGATAAAATTGAATAATAAAATATGAATAGAAGCGGTAAGCCAATAGCACCTGCTACAAGGGTTTCTTTTAGATTTTCGGTAATCCACTGAAGAAAGGTTTGATTGGACAAATCGTATTTATGCTCAAGGTAAAATTCCGAATAAAAATTAACCGGGAAAAACAAAATTGAGGTTACCAATCCGGTAATCAAAACAAACAATAGAAAAACAATATAGTTGTTTTTTACGTATTCACTAATTAAATTCTCTAATAACCTGCTGTAACCTAAATAAACAAACAGAAAAATTAAAATAAAGGTAATTACAGCTTTAGAAATACTGATTGCAAGTTTTATGTTGTTATATTTTTTTGCGTTCATAAAAATTATTTTTTAATAGGTCTGTAAAGATATTAAAATTTGAGAGCGCAAAGAAATATAACAGATTCTGAAAAGCTTTAAAATACGGAAACCGGATAAGTTCCGTAGAAATATATTATTAGGAAAATTAAATTCGATTAAGCTTTATTTAATTATAAATCATATACATTATCCTGAGGTTGTTTTGTTGTATCAAATTGTTCTGCCGGAGTTGAATTTTCAAAAGCTAAATTATTATCTAATTTAAATCTTGTAACAAGTTCCTGCAAACCGTTTGTGAGTCTGTGTAAATTCTCAACCACAAAACTGGTTTGTTGAGTATTATTTTCCGATTCATGAATTACATTATTAATAACCTCAACGCTGGAGCTTATTTGTGTACTTGCGGTGGATTGTTCTTCACTGGCGGCAGCCAATTGATTAATAATATCGGAAACTTTCTCGAAATAAGTAATAATTTCTTCAATAGAATAACCAGCTTTTTGAGCTAATTCTTTTCCGTTTTCAACTTCATTAGTTCCGGCTTCAATCGATTCTACGGCACCTTCGGTGTCATTTTGAATGCTTTGAATCATATTGGTAATTTCTTGTGTAGCTTTTGTTGTTCTTTCCGCAAGTTTTCTTACTTCGTCGGCAACAACGGCAAAGCCTCTTCCGTGTTCTCCGGCTCGCGCCGCTTCAATGGCTGCGTTCAACGCCAGTAAGTTGGTTTGATCGGCAATTTCGTCAATCACTTGAATTATTTCTCCAATTTGAGAACTGTTTTCCCCCAATTTTTTAATTGTAACCGCGGATTCTTCCACTACGTTGGCAATTCTATTTATTCCGTCAATTGTTTTTTTAACCGCATGACCTCCTTCGGCTGCTTTCTCACCGGCTTCTTGCGCTGTAGTTGCCGCCAAATTAGCATTTCTGGAACTATCCATAATTGTTTGGGTCATTTCTTCAATAGAGGAAGAAACTTCAGCCGCTTGAGCGCTTTGTTCCCCGGCCATAGCCGCCATTTCTTCCGTTGCGCTGGATAATTGTGTGGTTGCTGCCGATAGCTCGGTTATGGTTTCCACTACTCTACCAATCAAAGTGCCAAGCGAGTAAATTACTTTGTTGATATCCTCTTTAATTGCTTTATAATCACCTTTATAACTTCCTTGCATAGTTTTGGTAAAATCACCTTGAGCCATTGTATCCAGAACTTGTCCGGCTTCTTTAATAGGAGCTACCATTGCGTCGAAAATTGAATTTATACCGGATATAATATTTTTCCAATCGCCTTTAAACTGTTCCACATTACCTCTAACCGACAAATCTCCCTCTTCGCTGGCGTTCACAAGTTTATCCACTTCTTTCTTGACCGTTTCAAGGGTTTCAACTTCTTTATTAAATGCAAAGGCTAAATCGTCTTTATCCGATTTCGGGATAACCTTTTCAAAGTTACCGGAAGCAATTTTATTAGCGGCATTAATTTTTTCAATTTGTGATTCACGCAGAACCTGTGTCATTTTAGCTAATTCACCAAACTCGTCGTTGGATTTAATATCAATATTAACGTCAAAATTACCAAGCGCAAATTGGCTTAAAAGGTTTTTTACTTTTTCAACAGGTTTGGAAATTGCGGGAGCTAAAAAGAAAGCACTCAGAATAAATACGATTGAACCCAAACCCATTCCGGCAAAAATAAAAATTTTTGCACTGCTAACGGATTTTTTAAGATCGGCATCCATCCTTGCGGTTCTGTTGGAAAGTTCTTCTACAATATTATCGAACTCATTTACCAATTTATTTCCAACTTCTTCGCCCGATGAAGTAGTAATATCGGCAGCCATTTCAAAATTTTTCAAGGCGGCAGCGCTGATTATTGAACTGCTGACAATATCCTTATAATCTTCCCAGGTTTTTTTCACTTCTTCTATATAACCGGATAAATTACCTTTTTTCATTTTTTTCTCGATAGTACTTATTTTCAGGTCAACCTGGTTAGACAATGCATTATAGCGGTCGATATTATCTTGAATTGATTCTGAAAATTGAGGTATGGAAAATTTCATCATAAGGAATTGAATTTTTCTAAAATCCGTATATAATTCCTGTATTTTATATCTAGTAACAATATTGTTCTCATAATTTTCCCTGTTAGCCGCATCCATTTCAGAAATTTGATAAACGATAAAAAGTATTATTACGGTGCTAATTGCAGCTAACAGAAAATATCCCAATTGGATTTTTCTTACAAATGCAAATTTTCTTTTTTCACCCGAAGCAACATTTGCTTCATTTTTATTGGATTTCATTCAGTCCTCAAATTCTTTTAACGAATATTATAGTTTAAATTTAAATTGAAGTGACATTTTAACTTTAACCGGTTTTCCTTTGGATTTTCCGGGTATAAACTTACTCGCTTTAACGGCGTTGATAGCTGCTTCGTCGCAGCCTGCTCCTATACCCTTAATAACTTTCACGTCTTCAACATTTCCGTTTTCGTCAATAAAAGCTAAAAGATATACTTTCCCTTCAACGCCTGCTTTTTGTGCAATTTCCGGATAAACAACTTTTTTATATAATGCTTTAATCCCGCCGACCGGTTTTGGCATTTGTTCGGCAAAGGGCAGATATTTTCCGCCTTCATTTGCGCCGTTATTTGCGAATAATGTTAAACCTGTAAAAAAATACGCGAAAAACACAAGGAATAATAACGTGGATATTTTTTTCATCTGTTTCATACTTCACCCTTTCGGTTATTTTACCACATTATCGATTAAATAGTTAAAATGTTTAGAATATTTCAGTAAGGTAATTTTGGCAAGTTTTATAGGAAATTTCTTACATAGGAAAAGAAGAAGATATTATGTTGTTAGGAAATAAAAATATTGTTCGAAATTGAAATTTTTACTTAACAATTTTTGAAATTTGCTTAAAATCCGGCGTGCCGCATACGTTAAGCATTTCAAAAAGAATTGCTTCGGCAGTAGTAATTTCGGCTCCGTGTTTTAGCATTCTATTCAGTGCAATTTTATAATCTATTTTTTTACGGGAAGAAACCGCATCGGCAGCCAAATTAACCTGGAAATTATTTGCAAGTAAATCCAAAACCGTTTGTTGAACGCAAACATGCGTTTCAATTCCGCAAACAATAATTTGATTAATATTTTTGTTTTCGAACTCTTTAAATAAATCTCCGGCACCAAAACAACTAAAGCTCATTTTCTGTATAGCATCAACATCATCCAACTCTTTTTTAATTCCGGGGTGAGTAGGACCCAACCCTTTCGGATATTGTTCCGTATAATAAATTGGAACATTAAGTACCTTGCATCCTTTTATAAGTTTAATAGTATTTTCGATCACTCTTTCCTTTTTCCATTCAACATTCAATATTTTTTCTTGAATATCGATGACCAACAAAGCCGCTTTTCGGCTGTCCAATATTATTTTATTCCGGATAAATTCTTGCGACATTTTATTCCCCATTCAGATTTTTTAAAATAGTAATAACATCCATCAAATTTTGTGCTTCAAAATCCGGTTTAACGGGAGAATTCTTGGGCAACGGATAACCGGTTTTTCCGCTAAAAATAAGTATGGTTTTAGCATTCAAATTTTTTGCTCCTTTAATATCCGTTTCCAAATCATCGCCCAGCATAATAAAGTTTTGTCCGGGATTTAATCCGAGCGCCTTCAATCCGGATTGAAAATACAGAGGCGAAGGTTTGCCAATCAGAATAGAATTTTTACCCGTTGCATATTCTATTCCGTTTATAAAGGCACCTGCATCAAGTAATAAACCCTCATCTGGAGTTTTCCAGAATTTGTTTTTATGCATTGCAATCAAATCCGCTCCATTCATAACAAACCTGAATATTTCATTCATTATATCGTAATTCCAATTTTTCCCAATATCACCAATCACAACCGCTTCGGGAGAATTAAAATCCAAAACACTTACAAATAAATTTTTAATTGAATCCGCACAATAAACAGCAGCCCTTTTGTACTTTTCTTTAACATACTTAGCAGTTGCATCTGCGGCAGTTAATACGGGAAAATTAATTTCAACGGAGTTTTTATCAAAAAAATTTAACATGGATTTTCCGTCGGTTAGAGTGGAATTACTAATTATACATGCGGGAATTTTTAAATTAAATAGATACTCCACAAATTCTTTCAAATGCTTTGCCGGTTTTTTACCGATTCTAAGTACGCCGTCAAAATCTATTAATAAAGGTAAAGTACTTGTATCCATAAACTAAAACTTGCCCTGTTTTATTCGAAAATAAATTTAAAATATAAATTTATAATTATTCAACAATAATTGAACTTTTTTATCCGATTTTAAAAAATCTCTTGGAAAATTTATAAATCTGCTTTATCTTTATGTAGACTAAATCTAAATAATATTGTAAATACGGAGAAAATTTATGAAAACCGCTGCTGAGTTAAAAGAAGGTGAAAAGGGAATAATTAATAAAGTGGATTTTAAGAATCCATGTTCAAAAAGAATATTGGAATTCGGATTTACTCCCGGTAAAGAAATTGAGTTGGTAAACGAATCCGTTTTTCGGGATCCCATTACCTTTTCGGTACGCGGCACATTAATAGCTATACGAAAAAATGAGGCTAGATCGATAATTCTGTCATGAACACCAATAATTCCGGCTCAATTCCTTTTATTGTTTTAGTAGGCGCTCCTAATTCGGGAAAGACAACACTATTTAATTATTTAAGCGGCAAAAATTATAAAACGGTAAATTACCCCGGATCTACAGTAGAATATCATACATCAAAAATCTCCGAAAAATATAATTTTAACGCTATGATTCTGGATTCACCCGGAATTATCAGCTTAGTGCCGTCTTCGCCGGATGAACAAGTCGCAATAAACTCGCTGTACGAACATCCAAAATACGGGAAACCGGATCTTGTGGTTTTAACCGTGGATGCAAGTCAAATTTCAAGACATTTATTATTGGCCAAGGAATTAAAAGATGCAGGCTTTAGGATTGTTATTGCTTTAACAATGCTGGATATATTAAAGAAAAAAAATCTGCAAATCGATTATGAAAAATTATCGGACTTATTGGGTTGTAAAGTAGCGCCTGTTAACGGACAAACCGGCGAAGGGATTTATGAATTAATACAAATATTAAAAAATGAAATGCTCTCCGAACCGGTTAATACAAATGGAACCGATGGAATTCTTGTTAAAGACAGTTATAAAAAATATTTAATTAAAACTTACAACGATATCGAGAAAATTGAAGATGAAGTTTTAATTCCGGTTGTAGATAAAAAATCGTTGGAAAAAGCAAATTCCCAACTGAAAGTTTTAAATAATGAATTAAAGAATAAACTTGAAGCACCGGACAGCTATACACTAAAAATTGACAGAATTCTGCTTCATAAAACGTGGGGATTAATAATATTCTTTTTTATAATGGCGTTTACTTTTACCTCAATTTTTTATCTTGCCGTTCCAATTATGGAACTAGTAAGTCAATTTTTCGGACTACTATCTCAAGGCGCAATAGATTTATTAGGAAACGGATGGTTTGGCAATTTGATTGCAAACGGTATAATAGGCGGAACCGGAGCCGTTTTGGTATTCATTCCGCAAATTTTTATTTTATTTTTAATACTCGGATTTCTTGAAGACACCGGATACCTTGCAAGAGGTGCAATGCTGGTCGATAGACCATTATCAAAGCTCGGATTAAACGGCAGATCTTTTGTGCCGATGCTTTCGGGTTTTGCTTGCGCCATTCCCGCTATTATGGCTGCAAGAACAATCCGCAGCAGAAAAGAAAGAATGTTAACAATATTTATTATACCTTTAATGAGCTGTTCCGCAAGGCTGCCGGTCTACACTTTAATAATTGCATTATTAATGCCCGAAGATAAATTATGGTTAGGCGGAATTGCTTTGGCTTCAATTTATTTGTTTAGCATTTTAAGCGCGGTTATTGTAGCGGGAATTGTTAATAAATTTAGTAAAACCTTAATCCGTGAAAAATCGCATTCCTCTTTTATTCTGGAATTACCGACTTATAGAAAACCGAAGCTAAAAGTAATTTTAAATAATGCTTACGTTAATTCCAAAATGTATTTAATAAAAGCGGGAACGGTTATCTTAGTTTTATCAATAATACTTTGGTTTATCACATTTTTTCCAAATACAAATCCCAAAGTAGATACAACGGGTTTATCAAAAAATCAAGCAGAGACTTTAATAAATTCGGAAAGACTGGAAAACTCTTATTCCGCAATGCTGGGTCATGTTATTCAACCGATTATGACACCGATTGGAATGGATTGGAGAGTTGGAGTTTCGTTAATATCGGCATTTGCCGCCCGCGAAGTTTTTGTAAGCTCGCTTGCATTAATTTTTAAAGTTACGGGAAGCGATGGTACGCTTCAAAATTCGTTGTTAAAAGCAATGCGCAGGGCAACTATTGAAAAAACGGGTAAGAAATTATTTACATTTGCTACAAGTTTGGGAATAATAATCTTTTTTATTTTTGCGCTTCAATGTATTTCCACACTTGCAATATCGCGCCAGGAAACCGGAAGCTGGAGAATTCCTATGCTTCAATTATTTATTTATACTTCAATTGCTTATATTTTAACTTTTATAACGGTTAACGGACTTAGAGCTTTTGGAATCCAATAACTACGTAACTATTCACCTGTCTAAATTTTCATCAATATTCTTTTAGCTTCAATCAACCACGACAAATCTTTATCGGCATTTTTCCAGATATTCAGGAATTTATTGTAATTTTCTTTAGCTTTGGGTTTGTTCCCAATTTTTTCATAAACCGTTCCCAGCAAAAAATAAATTTTAGGATAATACAACGAGTAAAAAAGAAAGTAGTCAGTGTACATATTTAACATTTCCGTCAGAGTTTTAAGCGCTTCGTTATAATAACCGAGGTCAATCTGCAACAGCACAAGCGGATAGTAAATTAAATAATTAAATGTTTCATTATTATATTTTTTAGCACTATCAATAAAAGTTAACGCATGCAAATAATTTCTCCTTTTTATTTCATTTATGCTTTTCAGAGTTAAAATCCAGGGTTTCGATGGATAAATTTTATAAGCTTTTTCCGGTTCCCCGTTTCGAATATAATAGAATGATAAAATGCCGACCGAAAGGGGAGTATTAATAATATACTTAGGATACTCCATCCCTTTTTTCACTTCCGCGTTGTAATTTTTCGAATCATTCCAACCGTATTTAAATGCTAAAGCCTTAAGCATATGCCATAAACATATTCTTGAAGTGTCCCCCGTTATTTTGAGACGGTTATCTGCAAATTGTAATGCTTCATGGTATTTCCCTTGATAAATAAGCACTCCGAATGCAGTCTGGTATAAAAGATTTGTTGAACCATTTTGATATTTTATATTTTTTAACGCATTTGTTATCACCGAATCCGCTTTTTCCGTATTACCCAAATACACATAGCATTTCGTTAATAAAGTCAATATTGATTCTCTACCGGGATGAATTTTTAAGTTGCGTTTAAGTTCATCAATAGCCGTTTGATATTCACCGGTTTTAAAATAGGCAATAGCCAACATGTTAGATGCTTCAAGCGTTGGCGACACTGTATAGTAACGTTTAGCGGCTTCAAGCATTTTATCATATTTTTTTTGATTTTTATAAGTCCATGTCAAATGTTCAAGCGCCCGGGGAAAATCCGGATCGATTTGTAAAACTTTATTAAGATATTTTTCGGCTTGATTTAAATGACCTGCGTGATACGACCAATCCCCTATGTTATACAGAATCTCTTTATCATTAGGATATTTTTTCTCTCCTTCCTTCAAAATTTTGAGCGCTTCCTCTAAATCCAAATTATTTTCAGCGTACAATGCGTTCACCAGGTACTGTTCCTTTTCCGGAATATTTCGGAACAAACTATAAGCTTTCAAAATATATTTGTTTGCCAGTTTTTTATTTAACTCCCAATCAATTGCATAAGCCATGCGGTAATATGCAAGTCCGAAAGAAGAATCGAGTTTTATTGCTTGCTCGAATTCTTTTTGTGCTTCTTCGAATTTAAGTTTATCAATTAATTCTTCACCTTTAAAAAAATGTTGATATGCTTGAAGATTCGGCGTTGTAATTTCCGCAATCTTTTTATTCTTCGCATAAATGGTTGATACATTTTCGTTTAATTTTTCCCGTGTTTTTTCGGAAAGTTTGTCAATTAAACCGGGAATGCTTTCTTTTCCTTCACCTCTCACATTAACTGCAAACAGATATTGATTTTTTCCGACGTCAAGCACTTTCATATCGATAGTATAAATTTTCCCAAACTGACGGATTGATGCGATTGCCAAAGTTGAAATATTAGCTCTTGTGCAAATTTCCCTTCCGGCATATTCATCTATTCTTGTTAAATTTTCCTTGCCTAGTTGTTTAAGAATATCGAATAAGCGGGAACGTGTAATAACGTTTAACCGTTTGGATTGCTCGAGTGCAGTAATTAACATTCCCGAAAGTCCGTTTAATTCCGGTTCGTTAGTTTCGTTTTTAAAATCGACTACGGCAATAGGAATCCTTTGACTGCTTTGCGCCTTGGGAGTAATCAGAAAATAAATTGCTAAAAATATAATTAACAATCCTAAACCGACCAAGGGAGCATATTTTGCAAAATTTTTCCCGCCACCCCGTTTGGAAATTTTTTGAGTAGAGCTTAGCTTGGATTGAATGTCATTTAAAGACGAAATTAACTCTGCCATACCGGAATATCTTTTTTCTTTTTCTTTTGCCAAACAGTGTCTTAAAATTTTTTTTATCTCATTTTTACATGATTTAACAGCTACTAACGAAAAATCCGGTTCTTCGTTTAATATTGAATAAATTATGGCATTTTCGTACACTCCTTTGAAAGGTAATTTTCCGGTAAGCATTTCATATAGAACAACTCCGAGCGACCAAATATCCGTCCGTCGATCGATATCTTCTCCCCGGGTTTGTTCGGGTGACATGTAAGCCGCAGTTCCCAATGTTATTCCTTTTTGAGTAATAGCTGATTCACTAATACTTTTTGCCAATCCGAAATCGAGTATTTTAACGGTTCCTTCTTTTGTTATGAAAATATTTGCAGGCTTTATATCCCGGTGTACTATTCCTTTTCCGTGCGCCTTCTTTAGTCCTTCGGCAATTTGTATTGTTATTTTCACTATTTCTTCGAGCTTAAGATTTCCCTTTTCAATTTTCTTTTTTAACGTTTCGCCCTCGTAATAAGACATCACTATAAAAAGCTGTCCTTCTTCAAGTGCGCCGCCAACAGGCTTTGTTTCATCAATCTCGTGAATTGTACAAATATTATTGTGTTCTAAAGCTGAGGCTGATTTTGCTTCATGAATAAATCTTTGTTTTGTTTCATCATCGTTAGAAAAAGAAGGAGGTAGAAATTTAAGAGCAACTAATCTATCCAGTTTGATGTCTTGAGCCTTGTATACCACACCCATTCCACCGCCGCCAAGTTTTTCAATTATTTTATAATGAGATATAAT
>JALSTI010000033.1 GCA_026983795.1 Melioribacteraceae bacterium | reverse complement strand
ATTTAACTGTTTCAGGTTTTGAGCGCCGGTAAGAAACATAATTTTTTTCAATGTCTCGTGCCAATCGATTATTAACTGAATTGTTTTATCAATTCCTTTTTTGTCTAAAAATTTCAAAACGGTTTTTGCAGAAGCTGTAATATCGGCACCGAGAGCTAAAGCTTTGGCAATATCGAATCCGTTACTTATTCCGCCCGAAGCAATTAATGTAAAGCCGTACTTTTTCTTAAGCTGTTTGACGGTCTTAATGCAATAGGAAGCCGGTAATCCCCAATCCCAAAAACTGTTATTGCTTTTTTGACTGTTCCGCATTAATTCTATTCCTGCCCAACTTGTGCCTCCTGCTCCGGCTATATCAATTGCTTTAACGCCAACATCCAACAATTTTTTAGCAGCCTTTTTACTAATTCCGGCTCCGACTTCTTTTACCAAAACAGGAACAGGTAATTTTTCGCATAAATCAGAAATTTTATTTAACAAACCGTTAAAATTAGTCTGCCCGTTTACTTGCAATAATTCTTGTAAGGGATTTAAGTGAATAATCAAACCGTTTGCGGAAACGTCGTCTATAATTTTTTTATAGTTATCGATTCCGGTATATTCAACAACTTGAGCAGCTCCTATGTTTGCCAATACAGGAACCTTAGGTGCATTCTTTCTGATTATTTTAAATGAATATTGATGACGATTATTGACCAAAGATTGTCTTTGGCTTCCCACACCGATTGGAATATTTAATTCATTTGCCATAATAGCCAATTGCGCATTTATATCATTTGCATAGTTAGTTCCGCCGGTCATACTGGAAATTAAAAAAGGATAAGAAATTCTTTTCCCGAGGAATTTAATTGACAAATCAATTTTGTTAATATCAACTTCGGTTAGTGCGTAATGAATAAAATCGTAAGACTCAAAACCGTTTGTTTTTTTTTCAAAATTTACAAACCGGTTAAGCACAAGATCTAAATGCTCTTTTTTCCTATCCGAAATATTAGTTGGATCAGATTTCATCAATACAGGAGTTATTTACTTTTTAAGAAATTGTTTATATAAAAATACAAAAAAATATTTTGCAAGTATTTTTTGTTTGCTATTGATATAAAATTAACGGTTTCCGTATTTCTATAAAACAGATGAAATAATTTTATAACATTACCTTGTGTTATGTATATTTGCAAATCCGTTAATATTAAAAGCGAGATATGCAAAAACCAAAATTAAGCTTCTGGCAAATTTGGAATATGAGTTTCGGATTCCTCGGAATTCAATTCGGTTTTGCCCTCCAAAATGCAAATGTAAGCAGGATATTTGAAACATTAGGCGCAAATATAGATGAAATTCCAATCCTTTGGATTGCCGCGCCGGTTACCGGACTAATTATTCAACCTATTATTGGTCACATGAGTGATAATACTTGGGGACGGTTAGGAAGACGGAGGCCGTATTTTTTAACCGGTGCTTTACTTGCTTCAATAGCATTAGTAATAATGCCAAACTCTCCGCTACTTTGGGTTGCTGCGGGAATGCTGTGGATTATGGACGCCTCAATTAATATATCTATGGAACCGTTCAGAGCTTTTGTTGGAGATTTGCTCCCTCCGGAACAAAGAACCACCGGCTTTTCGATGCAAAGTTTTTTCATCGGAACCGGAGCAATTATTGCTTCGGCACTGCCGTATATTATGACGAATTGGTTTAATATTTCGAATGTTGCTCCCAAAGGTGAAATTCCCGAATCAGTGAAATTATCGTTTTATATAGGAGCGGTTGTTTTTTTTCTGGCTGTTTTATGGACAGTTATAAGCACAAAAGAATATTCGCCTGAAGAATTGGAAAAATTTGAAGCGGAAAATCGAAGTAAAATTAAATTCGAAAAGTCGGCAGCTCAAATTTCACATGCCCATTTTAGAAAAAACGGACTAATTTGGCTTTTTACCGGGTTATTGCTGTTTGCAATTTTCTATTTTTACATTTATATGGATTACGGGTTGGGTGTATTTTTTCTAGGAATAGCTGCTTTTGGCTTATTACAAATCGTCGCTTCGGCTTTGACAAAAAACGGGAATATTAAAAATGGTTACGTTGTTGTGTTAAACGACTTATATAATATGCCCAAAACCATGAGGCAACTTGCCATAGTTCAATTTTTCTCATGGTTTGCACTTTTTGCAATGTGGATTTATACAACGCCCGCGGTAACGCATCATATTTACGGTACAACCGACCCGACTTCCGCAATTTATAACGAAGGCGCCGATTGGGTAGGAATTTTAATGGCGGTTTACAATGGATTTGCCGCAATTATGGCTTTTGTAATAATGTGGATGGCTAAGAAAACAAACAGAAAAACTGTTCATGCTATTAGTCTTATTTTTGGCGGATTGGGTCTTGCTTCATTCTATTTCATTAAAGATCCTCAATTATTATTATTATCCGAATTAGGAATAGGGCTTGCATGGGCTTCCATTTTGGCAATACCATACGCAATTTTAACCGGTTCAATTCCACAGAATAAGCTGGGGGTTTATATGGGAATTTTTAACTTTTTTATTGTAATTCCTCAAATAACAGCCGCGGCAATACTGGGATTTTTTGTAAGAACGGTTTTCGGAGGGCACGCAATTTATGCTTTGATTCTGGGCGGAATTTCCCTTTTTATAGCCGCTTATTTGATGAAATTTGTTGATGATATTGATTAATAAAAAAAAGAAACATACTAGTATTTTTTACAAAAGCGGTTATGGAACTTAATACCGGTCTTAAAATATTTTTGCGCTCAAATTTAAATGCATAATTTAAATAAAGATTACCAAACCGGTACCGGTAAAGCGGCATATTTTCACGCTGCAAAAACTCCATAAATTTTATAGATTATTAAAAGATGCAAATATTTTATGTTTGTAAAATGTGTAGTTAATTCCCGGTAAAATTGTTATCAATTTTGATAAATTTTATCAAATTTTCTCATTAATTAAAATAAATTGACCTCAAGTCCTCAAAAAAATGTCCTTTACGCTCTAAAACAATAGTTATTCAGCAGCTAAAAAGTGGAACAGAAATTGTTTACTTTAAATCGGATAGAAATAATTAAAGTTTTTATTTATTTCCCATATATGTTCCGCTCAAATCAAAAAAGGACTATAAAAAAAGACAGGAGGAAAAAATGAGGCGCCACAAACTAACAATATTCACGTTAATTTTTATGTTATTAAGTTTTTCAATAACATTCGCTCAAAAACATCCGGGAATAAAACCAAAAGCCGAAATCACAAGAGCCGCAAAAGCAGCAGTTCCGCACATTTCCGTAGTTGATCTAAAAGCAAAAATTGATAAAGGTCATAAGTTTTATTTAATTGATGTAAGGTCCGTTCCGGAATACTTAGCCGGACATATTCAAGGCGCAATGAACATTCCGAGAGGTTTAATGGAATTTAAAATAGCAAAAATGATTCCGGATCCTAATGCCGAAATAGTTGTTTACTGCAAAGCAAGCAGTCGTGGTTCCTTAACCGCCAAAGCAATGATAGACATGGGTTACAAAAACGTTAAAGACATGATGGGTGGAATCAAAGCTTGGATTAAGGCTAAATATCCGTTGTATAACAACATATTGGGAAAGATCCGTGTATTGAAATTTGGCGCTAAAGAAAAGAGACCCAACGGGAACGGGTTGGTAAATAAATTAATAAACTAGTTAGCTTTAATGTGGGTTAAAGTAAACTGGAATAAAAGCCCGGCAGTAGCCGGGTTTTTTATTTTTTGTACTTCGATTCCAAATAATTTATAATGTTTAAAGCCTGCTTTGAAAAACCGGGATATTTTCCGCCGCTTAATTTTGAAGCTTTATTATAGAGTTTTATAAAACGGAAAGGATTGCCTACACATTGAACAAGATTATCCCTGCTGAATTTTTTTAATATCAAACTTGCCATAAAATATCCGGTAGTATGTCCTTTTTGAGGTAACAGCCTTCTAAATTGTCTTCCCAAACTTCCCTTTTTACCGGGTTCGCGATTAATTTCAGATAAAATTTTATCCATAGAATGAATAATATATGGTGTTCTGACAACATCATTAATAAATTGCCTTGCATAGGTTGAAATTGAATTACTGGATTTTGTAAACCAATCCCGTTTATCAACCATATCGGCAATCCCTTCGGCTTCAAGCATGTTTAAAGCTTCCAAAATGGAGGAATCATCGGGTTCTATATTGCTTTTATTAAATTTTAATTCCCGGTTTCTATACCAATGATGATATTCGTGAGCTAAAAAACTTTCGAAATCCCATTCCAATGTTGCCGCAAGGTCAACGATAATGGGCGAAGAACCGCGTCCGTTATTCTCGAATATTACGAATGCAACGGGCGGATACCGGTTAACACTATGTTGAGGTAAAAATTTCAAAGTTCTGTTCAGAGCCCTTCTGTTATACGCGGTATTCTTTATATGCTTCATTTGTTCGTTTATTTTAGCTCTGTTGTTTTTTACTTTTATATAATGAAGCAAATGATTCGTGTTGATTCCGCGTTTTAATGCTTTATCCAAATCCTTTTTTTTCGTTGGCATAAAAACCAGTTCAAAACTATTCTTAAAAAATTCTTAGGAAATTCCTGATGTGTTAAAACTTTATAACCAGGAGTGTTAAAGAGGTTGTGCCACTGATTGTTTGTTGGATATTGGTTTTGCTTAAGTATATCAACAATATTCCAAAATTGTTTTATCCCGGAAAAATCGAAGTTTGGATTTTTATTTTGAGCTGAAACATTGAATATAGTAGGAAACAAAATTAATACGGTTAACAAAACGGATAATTTGCTGTTAAGATACATTGTATAAAAGGAATGAATTGTTTTCATTATTAAACTTCATCCCCGGCAATTTCAGCATTTGCAATTTCTATGGAATCCTTTTGTTCGTTAGGC
>JALSTI010000032.1 GCA_026983795.1 Melioribacteraceae bacterium | reverse complement strand
CTTCAATTAAAAATTTAATTATATGTTGTTATTTGAATACAAATAAAAGATCAACAATGAAATATACAATTTTCATAAAAAATCCCCACAACGGACTGTAAATAAAGAATAAGAGGATAAGCGATCCGTAAAGTCCTAGGTTTAAATATTTTGCAGTGTACTTATTAGGAAAAATATCAAACAAAATATGAGACCCGTCTAACGGCGGTATCGGTAATAAATTAAAAACAAACAAAAAGATATTGAAATAAATGGAGCTAATAAGAATTTTACTAATTAAAATACTTCCGCCGGGTAAAAAGTTGCGATACACAAAAAGCAACAGTAAAAAAAACAATGCAAACAAAAAATTAGAAATTGGTCCGGCTGCGGAGACAATAGCGTCATCTCTAAAATTATTCTTGAAATTACGTCTATCCACCGGAACGGGTTTTGCCCAACCTATTAACATATAACCCGAACTAAACGCAAGAATTGGCATAACTATACTTCCGAAAAAGTCCAAGTGCTTAATAGGATTTAATGTTAATCTTCCTAAATTTTTTGCCGTGGGGTCGCCAAACTTATTAGCCCAAAAAGCATGAGAAAATTCATGGATTGCAAGAGAGAAGAAAAAAACAGGTAAAAAATATAAGAACAAAACCAGCTTTTCGGAAACATGAATATTATCCATTAACATTAACCTCGCGGGTGAAAATCTTTATGAACTTGTTTGATATATTCCCTATCGATATGCGTATAAATCTGCGTAGTGGAAATATCAGCGTGACCTAACATTTCTTGAACGGCACGCAAGTCAGCGCCTCCTTCCAATAAATGTGTTGCAAACGAATGGCGAAATGTATGAGGATGGACGTCTTTTTGAATACCTGCTTCCTTTGTGTAACGATTAACAATTTTCCAAATTGCCATCCTCGAAAGACTTGTACCTCTCTTACTTAAAAAAACAATATTTTTACTTTTCATTCTCTTTTCAAAAAGCGGACGGACTTTAATTAAATATTCCGATACCCAATTTATTGCGCTTTTACCTACGGGAACAATTCTTTGCTTCGAACCTTTTCCGAAGACCCTAATTACTCCGTCGTCAAAAAATAAATCCGATACTTTAAGATTAATCAATTCCGAAACCCTTAAACCCGACGAATAAAAAAGCTCGAGTATTGCTTTATTCCTCAATCCGGTTTTATCGTTAACATCCGGTGCACTTAAAATTTTTTCAACTTCTTCAAAAGAAAGCACAACGGGTAATTTTCTTTGACTTTTTGCAGATGAAATTTCTTTGACAGGATTTTTCTCAATATATTTTTGCGAATAGAGATACTTAAAAAATCCTTTTAGGGATGATGTATACCTTGCTGATGTGGATGATTTCAGATTTAAACTTAGCTGTTCGTCAAAAAAATTCCAAATATCTTTTGAAGTTATTTCATTTAAATCTTTTATATTTTTATTTTGAAGAAACATCAAAAATTTTTTTAAATCGTGTTCGTATGAATTGATTGTATTATCAGATTTGTTTTGTTCAAGTTTAAGGACGGTTAAATACTCCTTAACAAATTGCTCCATCATTTTTCACTTTCACCGCTATCATTTTCCATTTCATCTTGTTTCGGATATCTTATTCGTTTATGATGCTGACTGATTAAAGTGCTAATAAAGGTCTTTTTGATTTTGGTTAAATCATCCAAAGTTATCGGTGATTCGTCTAATTGACCGTCGTCAATTCTGTTTTGGATTAAATTATTTACAACATTTTCAATTTTTTGAGTATCGGGTTCTTGCATTGCCCTAACAGTGGACTCGCAAGCGTCTGCCAGCATAACCAAAGTAGTTTCTTTTGTATTCGGTTTAGGACCAGGATACCTAAAATCATTAATGTCCACATTTTCTTCGCCTTCCTTTTCCTTTGCCTTCTCGTAAAAATAAGAAACCAACATAGTTCCATGGTGCATCGGAATAAAATCAATTATTTCCTGGGGCAATTTATGTTCTTTTGCCAATCTAATTCCGTCTATTACATGGGCAATAATAATTTTAGCGCTTTCCCGGGGTTCAAGGCTATCGTGAATATTATTATTATCCAATTGATTTTCCGCAAACGCCTCGGGGTTTACAGTTTTGCCAACATCATGATAGTAAGCTCCCACTCTGGCTAAAATAGGATTTGCGCCAATTTCTTCGGCAGCGCTTTCAACCATAGTTCCTATCGTCATCGAATGCGTAAAAGTACCCGGCGTAACCTTGGCAATTTCCCTGAGCAACGGCGTGTTAAAATCGGATAGTTCTAAAAGTGTTAATTCGGTTGTAATATTAAAAATTTTCTCGAAGAATATAATAAAACCATACGTTAAAATGGGACTGAGCAATGCGTTTGAAGCAGCAAAGCCGGATTGAATAAGCATGCGGTCAATCGATTCGAAACGCTCCAAGCCGAATGCAAAAATACTGACTATATAACCTATTAAAATATAAACGAACGACCGGAAAATTTGATTTCTGTTTCTTATATCCCTAACCGTGTAGGCAGCCAAAGCGCCGGCAAAAATATTCATTAAAGTAAATACATAATCGTTTCCGCGCAAACCTCCGGCTATTAATGCGGCTACTACCGTACCGTAAAATCCAACTCTTGAATCGAATATAATTGTAAGCAGCATAGAAGCCGCCGGTACAAGAACCAACAGTTCTACCGGAGCTTTTACGTTCATTTGGTAAACAAGAAAAGTAAGAAAACTTATAAACAGCAAAATGATAGTTATAATTAAAATTTTTGAATTGTCCCAAAATATCTTTTTGCGGAAAAGAAAAATATAAATACTTAATAAAGCTAAAATAATTATGATATGTAAAAATTTTCCCAAATTTTGAAAGAATTGCATCCAAAAAGTTGTTTTTTGTCCTTTTGCAATCTTATACGAATCGATCTTCAATTTTATTTCAGGAGTAATTCTATCGTGCTTGGCAACTATTCTTTCATTTTCTTCAACAATACCAACATTCCTGGGTACTTTACTTTCCGAAACTTTAATTGCGTTATCGGTTAATTCCTGATTATAAATAATATTCGGTTTAAGAAAATGCGACGCATATTCTTCTATTGCATCATTTAATTGGGGGTCCTTTCCGAAATATTTAGCAATTTGATTTCTTAATTCAATTCGAACCGTTTGTTTATCGGGGAAAAAAGTTTTGGCAAAAACTTTCTCAAACTTCCCTTCTCTAACGGCAATGCTGTCTTTTTTTATTTCATTATAATTTCTGTCTAAAAATTTTGAATTGTAAATAGCGCTTATAATTCTTCTTAATTTTTTGAAAATATTAGCCATCGATTGATTATAATTAATAGCCAATACATTTTCATACTTTCTGATATTTTTAAATTTTTCATACGAAGAATTACTTAAAAAAGTATTGTTTTTATTAGTATTGTCCTTCGACTGCCGGGCTAAATCTTCATCTATTATTTTTAAAAGAAATTTGTTGTACGCAGTTAGCGAATCCAGATATTTTTTCTTTATAGTATTATCAACAACAAATACCGGCAAGGTTTTTTCGGCAGCGGCTTGAAGTTCCTTTTTATAAGTTTCGGGGTCTTTTAAAATTTCAAAAGGAATAGAAGCAATCAAATCATCTTGAGTCCATACAGATCCAACGGTAACCTCGGATTCTATCGATTCTCCTCTTGGGAACATTAAAACCATCAGAATGATTGTAACAAGAATTAAAAGCACTTTAATTCTTTTACTTTTTTTTATTTTTGTTTTTGTTGCTTCTGAAAACATTAGCTTTTTTTAGCCTCCAAAACCATGTTTAAAAATTCGGCGGTAGCATCTTCATTATTATTACGTTTCGTAATATAATCAGCCATAGCTTTAATTTCATCCACGGCATTTGCAACCGCAATTTTTAGTGAATCGGATTCGAATAATGATCTGTCGTTATACCAATCGCCTACAACAGCAGTATCTTTAATTTTTATTTTCAAATGTTTGGTAAGCCTTTTAAGTCCGGTACCTTTACTGTTTCCACGATTTCTAATTTCCAAATAATAAACTTGATCGTGATCATGGGATTTATAAAAGGATGTAGCTAATCCAAAACTATAAGGAAATTTTGTTTGATCGAGAATATGTTTAACCGCTTTTTTATTTTCGCCGGTAATAATTATTTCCAAAGTTTGACGCAAATATCTTTCGTATGAATCCACCTTTTGAAATTTAGCGCCGAATTTTTCGATCAGTTGAGGAATCAACGAATTATTTTCGGTATAGTATATTGCTTCGCCGTGACAAAGAGCTATTTTCAGCATAAATTTATCTACCAATTCTAAATTTTTCAACACATACTTTTCTTTAACATAAGATTCATGAATGGTTTTCCCGTCGGGATAATTTTTAATTAGCGCTCCATCTAACGATATTAACGGCGATGTTAAATTTAAAGTTTTTGCATGATACGTTACCGCACTATGTAATCTTCCGGATGCAAAAGAAAATCTGACGCCTAACTCTTTCAACTCCTTGACCAAATCGATTGTTTCTTTTCCGATTTCATCATATTTGTTTACTAATGTTCCGTCAAGATCGAATACAATCAATTTTATTTTTTTTAATCTGTCTTTGTCCAGCATATCCGGTATAAGAAAATAGAAAAATGTATTACACAAAGATAATGTAAATCAAGTTAAAAATTAGGATGAAATTGAATTCCCGGTAAACTACACAGAATTTGAAGAAGATAACTTACTTAAGAAGAAACCGATAAAAATTGTACCTAAAACGCCCACCAAAGTAAACCACGTCCAGCCTACCAATTGAAGTGAGATAACGGTAATCATTAAAAATATACCGGATGTAAAACCCGCCAGCGCATCTTCTTGAACGGCTTTTTTAACAAACAATCCCAACATAAAGGTACCCAATAAACCTCCGTACGTAAAAGATGCAATGCTTAAAGCAAGTTCCACTACAGTGTGAGAAGTGTTCATAAAAAATATTGCCGCGCCCACCAATAAAACCGCCCACATTATTGTCATCACCCTCGATATTTTTAATTCTCTAACGGGATCATCAACCTTTTTAAAAGGTTTATACAAATCCAACATACTTGAAGAAGATAACGAACTGATTGACCCGGCTAAAGTTGACATTGCCGCAGCAAAAAGTCCGGCAATAATAATCCCCGAAAAAGGTGACGGTAATTTTTCTATTATAAATTTTGGAAAAATTTCATCCGAACGGATTCCGGTTTTACCGTAAAAAGCAAACAGCGCAATTCCGAGGAGAAGAAAAATTGCAAATTGAATTATGACGATAATACCGCTGCCAATTATTGCTTTTTGAGCGGAGCGTAAATTTTTAGTTGTTAGCAACCTCTGAACAATCAGTTGGTCTGTTCCGTGCGAAGCCATCGAAAGAAAAGCGCCGCCTAAAATTCCACCCAAAAGTGTGTATGGTTGTTTAAAAAAGCCGGAGAATCCGGAGTCAAATCCCAAATTAAAAATTTGTAATTTACTTTTAATTTCCGGGTTATTAATTATTGCTCCAACTCCATTGGGTAAAAAGTGATAAATAAGGAAGTACAAAGCAATTAAAGCACCGCCCAAATAAATGAACATTAAGAGCACATCAACCCAAATAACCCCTTTAACTCCACCAGTATAAGTATATACTAATGTGACCGCAGCAATAATTATTATTGCAAGCGGATAATTTATGTTCAACATTAATTTTAACGGGATGGCGGTTGCAAATAGTCTTACACCGTCGGCAGCAGTTCTGGTAAATAAAAAAACAATTGAGGAAAACGAGCGTGTTTTACCGCCGAATCTTTGGTCCAGGAAAGAATATGCAGTGCTTAAATTCCCTTCAAAATACGAGGGTAAAAAGAATACAGCGACAATAATTCTGCCGATTAAATAACCGAAAGTAACTTGTAAAAAGTTCAGGTTTGTTAAATATGCCAAGCCGGGGATAGAAATAAAAGTAAGGGTACTGGTTTCGGCGGCAACAATTGAAAAACAAACCGCCCACCAGGGGACCGATTTGGCGCCCAGGAAATAATCTTTAGTAGATTTTTGTTTTCCGCCAGACAGAACACCTAATGCAGCAGTGCCTATAAGAAAAATTACTATAATAACATAATCAGAAGTTCTATTCACTAAAAAAGCCTATATTAATTTTAATTCTGAAACGGCTTCTTCCACAGTAGAACTGATTGGAAGAACTCGATCGAGTTGAGAAATTTCTATAAGCGATCTTACGCCCTTTTGCGGTGAGGCAATACGAATTTCTCCTTCTTTCGATTGTAAAATTCTAAATGCAAGCAAAATTGCACTTAATCCCGAACTGTCGCAATATTCAACTTCCGATAAATCCATAACAAGCTTATTTATATCGTCAGCTGTAAGGAGTATTGTGAGTTCCCCTTTAACCAAACCGGCAATATTAGCATCAAATTTCTTTTCAAGAAGTTTAAATATTGCAATATTGTCTATTTTTTTTAATTCAAAATTAACTGTTTCTTCCATTTTGCCGTCGCATTTGATTTGAAATATTTTTAAAACATTTTTACGGAATTCAACAGATTTCTGTATGAAATTTCGGAATTAAGTTTTCTGTTTATGACCTGAAAATTATAATAAGTTTCGGTCTGTTTCCGTTTGAACCCAACCCTAAATTTTGCATTAACGATATTTGCAACTGCAATATAAAATAAATTTTCGTTTCTATTAAGGTCAACAACAACGTCAAATTTTTTTTCCCTTAATTTATCAATTAAATTTTTGTTGGGCAAACCTATTTTATTAACGTCTTGTATTCCATAACCGATAAAAGAATATTTTCTTCCTTCGGGAACAAGATTAATTTTATATTCCGGCAAAAAAAGAGTAATATTTTTTTTATGAATCAAAAAATATCTAACCACGTCAAATCCGTTTTTGAAATCATTATCATTACCAGGTAATAAGAATAAAAAATCATTAGAAGCGCTAAGGAACTTATTGCCGATATTTATAGAATAATTTTTGTTAAGAAATTTTTTATTGAAAATGTATTTAGCAATATTGTTCTTTGCTTCGTTAATCATCCTTTAACTTTTCCCTAAAAAAGATAAAAATTGATTCTCGTCAATTATGTTCAATCCCAATTCTTTAGCTTTATTAAATTTTGAACCCGGGTTTTCACCAACAATTACATAGTCCGTTTTTTTACTGACCGAAGACGATACTTTGCCGCCGTATTTAAGAATAATATCTTTCGCTTCTTCTCTTGTTAACGAACTTAAAGAACCCGTAATCACAAAAGATTTCCCTTCAATTTTTTCATTTTTATCAACAGTAATACTAGACGCATTAAAATTCAATCCGTCTTCTTTTAATTTACTAATAATTCTTAAATTTTCTTCATTAGAAAAGAAAGATTTTACACTTTTACTAATACTGGAACCAATATCGTAAATGGACTCTATTTCTTCTTCGGAAGCGTTCATCAATTTTTCCATAGTTCCGAAATGCCTTGCTAACTTTACGGCTGCACCGGCTCCCACATATCTAATTCCCAACCCGAAAATTAATCTTTCCAAAGGTTGTTTTTTACTCTTTTCTATTGAAGCAAGTAGTTTATTAACGCTTTTTTTGCCTAAACCTTCTATTTTAATAAGCTCATCATAATGTTTATACAATTTGTAAATATCGTCAAATGATTTTAAATATCCTAAATCAACCAATTGATCAACAAGGGACTTACCCAATCCTTCAATATCCATTGCACCGCGGCTAACAAAATGCTCTAATCTGCCTTTAATTTGCGCCGGACAGTTAGAATTTTGACAATAAATTGCAACTTCTTCTTCCGGTTTGTATAAAAGCGAATTACATACCGGACAACGTTCGGGTATTTTAACTTTTTGAGAATTTGCAGGTCTTTTTTCTAATACAACGGAAACTATTTTGGGAATTACATCGCCGCCTTTTTCAATTACAACAGTATCTCCAACCCGTATGTCTTTTCTTTCTATTTCGTCAATATTATGAAGAGTTGCTCGGCTGATAGTTGAACCGGCAAGAAAAACAGGTTGTAGTTCCGCTACGGGAGTAAGTGCGCCGGTACGGCCGACTTGCCAAGTAATTTTTAACAATTTTGTGATTGCTTGTTTTGCTTTAAATTTATATGCAACCGCCCATCTGGGTGATTTTGCAATATTGCCTAATTTTTTTTGCTGCTCGAAAGAATTAACTTTAATAACTACACCGTCAATTTCGTAAGGCAAACTGTCTCTTTTAATTTCCCATTCATTACAAAAGCTAATTACTTCTTGCATGTTATCGCATAATTTAAAATTCGGATTAACTTTAAAACCCAATTTTTGTAACTCTTTAAGGGATTCGAATTGCGAATTAATTTCTGAATTTCCGGCTAGCAAATAATACACGAATATATCTAAAGGTCGCCGTGCAACTTCTTTTGGATCTTGCAGTTTTAAAGTGCCGGCTGTTGAGTTACGCGGATTTGCAAAAATTTTTTCGCCTCTTAACATTCTACTTCTATTAAGCTCATTAAAAGCTTCTATTTCCATAAAAATTTCGCCGCGTACTTCAAGCTCGGATGACAAATAATTTTTGTTAATATCGTTAATTTTTAGCGGGACCGATTTAATTGTTTTCACATTATTGGTAATTTCTTCGCCAACAAAACCATCGCCCCTTGTAGCAGCTTTGTAAAGAATTCCATTGCGATAAATTATACTGACTGATACACCGTCTATTTTTAATTCGGTTACATATTCAACTTTTGCGGCTTCACCCAATACATCTTTAACTTTTCTGTCAAAATCGAATAAGTCCTCTTCATTGTAAGTGTTTGCCAGACTTAACATGGGAACTTTGTGTTTAAGCGGCGGGAACTCCTTTGTTAAATCGGATCCAACTCTTTGCGTAGGCGAATCGGGGGTAACAAATCCGGGATTTTCTTTTTCTAGTTTTTCTAATTCTTTATAAAGCTTGTCATATTCGTAATCGCTTATTAAACTTTCGGAAAGCACATAATAATGGTAATCATATTTATTAATTAATTCGCGTAATTTTTCAATTCTATTTTTTACAGAATTATTTACCATTTGATGTTTTCTTTTTCAAGCGGATATATTTGACGCCGTTTTCTGTTATAAATAAATTTCTTACTCTGCCTTTCCGTTTGTAAAAGTCCAGTTTTTTACCGTTAAGAATTAATTCCACACCCGCAGAATTACCTATAAGTAAATTAAAATTATTCTCCGCGGGAAATTCTTTTTTAATTCCCGGATAAATTACAAACTCTCCTTTTAGTTTACCGTCGGCTGAAATTCTGACCCAAGACGTATCGATTCCTTGTACTACAAGCAACAATTTGCTCCCGTTTACTTTATTTCCTGTTACGGTCTCGGTTTTATTTTCAACGGATGTTTTTACATTTTTTTTAACGGTTGAATCTTGTTTTGAAATTATTTCTGTGTAAGGCGTTTCTTTTATTATTTCGGTAGAATCATTTTTTAAAAAGGCGAAATAAATTATAGCGGCAAGTATAAATAAAATAATGATTCCAGTTAAAACCCGTTTATCTTGAAATTGATTTTTATTGCCGGTTAATTGATCCTCTTCGTTAACTGAAGAATCGATGAACTGTTTTTGTTGTGTACCTGATGATAAATTATCCGTCTCTTGTTCCGTATCAATATTATTTTCTTCCAAAGGTCCTTGTTTAATCATATTGTATTCTTTAAGCGTCTCTTCACCGTTTAATCCAATTGCCTCGGCATATTCTTTAATAAACGCTTTAATATAAACTTCAGGCATAACATCAAAATCGCCTTCTTCCAAAGCCTGTAAAAATTTTTTATCAATCCTTGTAATTTCAAAAACCTGGGAAAGGTCAATCCCGTTTGCTTCGCGAGTTTCTTTAAGCTTTTTGCTAAATTCTTTTAATCCTTCGCTCTGTTCCATCAAATTTTTATACTTAATTATTAATTAATTCTTTTTAGTTTTGCCGCAAATGCTCCGTCCATATTATGCAAATTCGGAAAAGTTTGTACAGTGCCGTTTTCTGAAATAATTTCTGCAGGCAAGGTATCTGTTAAATCCATTAACTCAAAATTACCGTGATTTTCCAAAAATTGCTTGACTACTTCAAAATTTTCTTCCGGTTCTATTGTACAGGTGCTGTAAACCACATAACCGCCCGGTTTAACTAAAGATGCGGCTTTTTCTAAAAGCGTATATTGTGTTTTAGCCAATTTCCGAATATCCAACAGGTCCCTTTTCCATTTTATATCCGGTTTTTTTGTTAAAGTTCCTAATCCCGAACATGGAGCATCCAAAAGAACTCTGTCGAATAATTGTTCGTCTTCATATTCCAATGCATCTATTACAATGGATTTGGTATTTGTGACGCCCAATCTGTTTAAATTGGCATTTAATATTTTCAGTCTGCTCTCAAATTTATCTAATGCAACCAACTCCCCGGTATTTTTCATTAGTTCTGCCAAGTATGCTGTTTTACCGCCCGGTGCGGCGCAAAGGTCTAATACCCGCATATTTTGATCGATGCCTAATGCTTCGCAAGAGATAGCTGTACTTTCATCTTGAATGGAAAAATATCCTTTGGCAAAATAGTTCCAATCTTGTATGTTGGTTAATTTGTTTAGCTTTATAAAATTTTCAAAAAATCTTCCTTTGTTGAATGATAAATCAACGCTTTTTAATAATTGTTGAAATTCATCTTTGTTGGTTTTAAGCCGGTTAACACGTAACGTTAAGGAAGGTTTCATATTGTTTGCAATTAATAACGATTCGGTAAATTCTTTACCGTAACGGTTCAGCCATCTTTTTACCATCCAGGAAGGATGGGAATAGTAAGCGCTGAAGTATCCTTTCAAATCCTCATCGGGATTGGGATATCTGATATTATCTTTATTTCTAATAATATTTCTTAAAACAGCATTAGTTAAATCGGCTGATTTTTGTCCTTGTAATTTTTTCACAAATTCAACCGATTCGTTTACGGCGGCATAATCGGGTATTTTATCTAAAAATAAAATTTGATAAAGCGCAACACGCATTGAATTTTTAACATTCGGTATACACTTGGAAAATTGCCCTTTATAAAATCCATTCAAAACCCAATCAATTCTACCCAACCATCTAATTACGCCGTGAACAATTTCGTAAAGTAAAGCTTTATCAATACTGTTTAATTCGGAGTTTTTAATTTCAATTTCCAACAACTTATCCAAATATGCGTCGGTTCTGTCAATTCTATTTAATATTTTAATTGCAGTTCCTCTAACGCCTTCGTAAAGTTTTAAGTTTCTGTAAGCGAAGGAATTATCGTTTTTAGTTTTGTTTGGCATTTATTACCTTGGTCAGTTATTCACAAAATTTTGATTAAAGATAAAAATATAATAATAAATTCGATTAAAGAAACGGATATTAGGCATGCAAGTGAAAATTAAAATTTTTAGAGGACAAAATAAAAAAGCCACACCGAAAGATGTAGCTTTAACTTACATACAATAAAAACGTTTTTACGATTTAATACCATATTTTTTATTGAAACGTTCAACTCTTCCTGCGGAGTCAACCATTTTTTGTTTTCCGGTAAAAAACGGGTGGCATTCGTTACAAATTTCCAACTTAATTCTACTTACGGTTGAACGTGTAACGAAATGATTTCCGCAGACACAAGTTACTTCGCATCTTTGATATGTAGGGTGAATTCCTTTTTTCATTCTTCCAAATCCTATAAAATTAAGTCAGTAATTATAGTATTTTTTTATCAATAATTCAATTCAAAAATTCAAACCGTTACTTGCAATTAAAACTATCGGTTTATTGATTTTTGCATTAATCGATTAATCGAGTCTAATTTAGCCCTCCACATCTCCAGAAATTTTTGATCTAGCGGATCTTGAATATAAAAGCCGTTAAATCTGCTTCTTTGCGTTCCGCCGACCAATCTACCGCGTGACATCGAATTTTTTACGGAATTTTTATTCAGTACTTTATCAACATCAACCGATTTAGATTTATCAAACGGTAAATCAATAATTTCTTCGGCTAATACATCGTTGGGTTTTACAACAACTCTTACCGCTTTGTTAGTTTTTCTATTTGTTTTTTCATTTCCCTTTTTAGTTAAAGGTTGAGATAAATCTGCTTGAAGCGGTTTCTGATCTAAAACAATATCGGTAACGTCTTTCGGATAATCCGTATTTTCCGTTAACCGATTAATCTTAGGCGGTTCGTTCAAAAAAGGATTAACCTGCTGAAAATTATCATTAAAAAATGCAAAATACAAAACAAAGGCTGAAACAATTACTCCCGCAGCCGGGACAAAAATCCAAAAATACTTTGAAGTACCGGATGTTCCCGTTTTTAATTCGAATGATTTGTTTTGGATACGGGTCATTAAATTAAACTCAAAATTATCCGGAGTATCTACCTTCGGTAAACTTTTGAGTATATCAATAATGTTTTTGTACTTGGAGTCATTATCGTAAAAATTATTTTGCATAGGCTCACCCTTGGTATATATTTTTTAACAATTTTTGAAGTTGTTTTCTACCGCGATTTATTCTCGATTTAACCGTACCAATTGATAATTTAGTAACTTCGGCAATTTCTTCGTATGATAATCCTTGTATATCTCTCAAAATAACAACCTCTCTGTACACAGGTTTCACTTTTTTTAATGCCTTTTGAATTTTTTCGTGATACAAACTATTATCGGTTGCCCTGTCGGGTAAAATTGTTGATTTATCTTCAATTTGTATATTTTGTTCGTCATCGTTATTGTTTAATGAAAAAAGTTTTCTTCTTTTTCGTCTTTTTAATTCATTTCTTGCCAAATTACCGGCAATAGTATAAATCCATGTTGAAAACTTTGCAAAAGACTGATACGAATCCTTATTCAAATAAAATTTTATCATCGTATCTTGCACAATATCGCTTGCAACATCACGGTTACCAACAAATCTATAAACATAATTCATTAACGGATCCTTAAAGCGTTTAACCAATAACTCGTAAGCTTCAATCGTATCGTGATCTTGAAATTCTTTAATTAACTCTTCGTCGGTTAATTCTCTTAAATTCTTATTCAACGTTTTTTATACCTTATGATAAGTACAATTGTTTCAAAAAATAATAGTAATTTTAGTTATATCAGTCATCAATAGCAAATTAAGAAAATGACGATATTTTATTCATTAATAAAAATTTCCGAAATTAATTTTGTTGCAATAGTTTTATTACCGGTTGAAGTAGTTTTAAGCAGCAAATCGGCATTAAACAAAGCTTGACCCGCAATTTTCAAGCGCGTATGCGATTTAAAAAACGCTGCGCTCTTACATTTTTTATAATAAAATCTTGAAATTCCAATTGCCTTGGCAGCTGCATCATCCGGAGTATGCTTTGCGCTTAATTCAATTGATTGTGCGGCAACCGAGACAAATTTTGCAAGCATCGCTATAATCATTGTTAGCTCTTGTCCGCTTTCGAGAAGGTTATAAATAATTTGTAGCGATTTTTTCTTTGAACCGCGTCCTAATGCTTCTTGCAATTCGAAAATATTGTGCTCTTTTGTTGCGGAAGATAATTTTTCTATAATCTCCAACGAAATTTCGGATTCGTTGCCGAGGAAATTTTTAAATTTATGAAGCTGCATTTGTAAAAGAGACGTACTGGAACCAACAATATCGATAAGCGCCAAAGCATTCTCAGCCGATAAATTCAGTTCCAGCGAACCGGCTTGCAAAATAAGCCAATTTATTAATTCTTTGCCTTTCAGTTCTTTGGCTTCGAATAAATATTTTTTCTGAGCGAGTAATTTATACGGACCGGAAGCAAGGTTATTAATTTTACCGTTGTAAATTAAAACTAAAATTGTTGTTTCGGAGGGGTTTTCAATATAGCTTACAAAATTTTTTTTGTCGCTGATATTCTCAAAATTTTTAACAATCATCAACTTCTTACCGTTTCCGAAAGGGAATGCATAAGCCAAATCAATAATTTCCGATATTTTTTGCTTCTTTTCAGCAGAAATTATTTCTTTATCGAAATCTGACATGAGAAACGGAGCTGCAACTTTTTCAATTTCTTTAACTCCGTTCTCAATTGCAAAAGTATCTACACCGTAAAAGAAATAAACAGGTTGTAATTTATCCGGTTTTATATATTCCTTAAGCGAATAAATTGATATGCTTCCTATTTCTCCTTTACGGTATGCCAATTTTTTAAGTTATTATTATTTATTCTTGCTAATTATAATTTCATTAATTACAACGTCGTTCTGAGGCTTATCAAACATACCGGTTTTAACTTTACCGATTAATAAAACCGTTTCCATTCCATCAATAACCTTACCGAAAACGGAATGTTTATCGTCCAACCAAGGAGTTGGAACTAAAGTAATGAAAAATTGACTCCCGTTAGTGTTAGGTCCGGCATTTGCCATAGAAAGTATTCCCGGTTGATCATGACGCAGTTCCGGATGAAACTCGTCTTCGAACGAACCTCCCCAAAAACTTTCGCCACCTCGTCCGGTTCCGGTCGGATCGCCACCTTGAATCATAAATCCATCAATTACCCTGTGAAAAATAACGCCGTTATAGTAACCTTTTTCAGCCAAACCCACAAAATTTTCTACCGTTTTAGGAACCAATTGCGGGAATAGTTCTATTGTAATATCTCCCATATTGGTTTTCATTATTGCCAACAATTTGCCGTTATTATCATTTTCTGTCATTATTTTCCTTTATTTTATTATGGGGAAATAAAATTAAAATAAATCATAAGCAGGACTAAAATACCAACAACAATTCTATAAAAAACAAAGACATAAGTTGTATTGGTTTTCAAAAATTTTAGCAGAAACCCGATAGTTAAATAACCGCTTATAGCAGCCGCTAAAGTTGCAACGGCATAGTTAACCATTCCGGATGTATCAATAAAATCCAACGCCTCATAAAACTGAAGTAATCCGCTGCCTAAAACGGCGGGAATACTTAACAGAAAAGAGAACCGTGCGGCTGTTTCCCTTTTGAAGCCCAAAAATAATCCGCCCGTAATTGTAGTGCCGGAACGGGAGGACCCGGGAATTAATGCTAACGATTGAAACAACCCAATAACCAAGGCATCTATCCAAGTTAAATCTTTCATTTCACGTTTAAATTTCCCTACTTTTTCAGCAATCCATAAAACAATTCCAAGCGCTATTAAACTTAAACTTATAACATAAAGATTTTTAGTAAGCGCTCCTTCTATAATATCTTTAAATCCAAGACCCAAAATAACAACCGGGATTGAACCGATAATAATAAACCAACCTAATTTGGAATTAAACGTTTGATTAACGAACTTTTGTCTGGAGAGCAAATTATCTTCAATAAAATCCTTGATTATGTTCCATAAATCGTTTCTAAAATAAATTAGAATTGCCAATAAAGTTCCTAATTGAATAACGGCAATAAAAGAAGTCCATCTTTCCGGGTTAGTATCGGAAATAAGATTCATTAACTTTCCGGTTACGGTTAAATGCCCCGTACTGCTTATGGGTAAAAATTCGGTAAGTCCTTGAATTATACCAAGAATTATAGCTTCAAATATTGACAATTTTACTCCTAAAAATTATAAGAAAGACCTAATTTAACTCCAAAACCTATTGATTTAAGTCCAATTTTTTTACCGTCCGGTTTGGATATATCGGAAGGCAAATCGGTTCTAAAATCGCCTGCAATCAAAGCGAATAAATTTTTGCTCAACAACGTATGAGCTTCGGCTCTAAGTAAAAAACCAAATCCTGTAGTTGAATACGAAGTGGTTTTGATAATTTTTTCATCCAAAGTAATATATCTAAAACCGATACCGCCGCCGAACTTAAGTTTATAGCCTTCTCCTTGAATCAAATAGTAAAGTATTGCCGTGGGTTTATGATGATTATAAGAAAGTTCGTACAAGCTGGCGCCCAAAGCCGCATTTACAGAATAAATTGACATTGCATATTCAAAACCCAATTGCAAATTTTTTGCAAAAGGAAATGCAACTTCGCTGAAAAATTCTACGGAACTGTTAAACGTTGAAAGTTTATCGGTGCCCAGAATATCAAAGTTAACATAATCTCTGAGATTAGAAGCGTTTTCAAAATTAACGCCCATCCCAACCGAAATATCCGTTTGGGCATTTAACAAAACAGGAATTACGAACAACACGATAATAAAATATTTTCTCATATTAAATTTCTCTCATTTTAAAAGCATTTATAAAACCTACAGTATCTAAACCCTTTGAAGCCTGTTTTTTATTAATAACAAACGAAAAACTAAGAGAAGTAAAAATAAATAAAACGTAAGTAATTAGGTGTGTCATTATTGCAAAAGCGCTACTGATTTCATGGTCGAAATGGAAAAGCCCGACTAAAACTGATATTGTTATTAAATGATATGAACCTGTTGCTCCGGGAGTTGGTATAATTACACCGAAAGCGCTTATCGTCATTAATATCCAAGCCATTCCGTATGTTACGGGTTGTATGCCATCCATTTTAAGCATCAAAAATCCAATGTAAGAAGTTAAACCGTATAACAACATCATAATAACGCTTAAACAGATTATCATTACAAAAGATTTAACCGTTTTAATTGAAGAAAAGCCATCTATCAATAAATGGAAAATATGAGCTAATTTATCTGATAATCCTTTTGAGATTTTTGACGCCCACGCAACAATTACATTGTAGAAGTTTTCTCTAAAACGTACAAGCAAAAAAATGAACAGAATAATTGCAAAAATTCCGCCAAACCCTAATACAATTGCTGATTTAAGCCAATTAAATTCGGCAAATAAATTGCCGGGATAAATAATTACACTAACCAGTACGGAAATTCCGAGAATCAGAATATCGAGTACACGTTCCACAATAATTGTACCTACCATAGAAGACCTGGAAATATTTTCCCAACGTCCCAAAAATAAAGGACGGTATAATTCTCCTAAGCGGGGCACTACACAATTTACGCCGTAACCGACAAATATTGCGCCCAACAAATTCAAAATAGAAGTTTTGGGTTTTACAGAATTAATTATTATACGCCAGCGGTATGCGCGGACAAGATGCGAAAAAAACCAAGCAACTATAAAAGCCAACAACCATAAAACCGAAAGATGGGTTATTATGTTAAAGACCTTTTCAAAGTCAGTATCCTTAAACGCAACATAAAGAAATACAATCATTAAAACCAATGGGGTTAAAAACCCGAAGGTTTTCTTGAGTAAATTGTGTTTTGTTTTACCTGAGGTCGACAACTTTAGCTCCGGTTGGTATTTTGAACTTGAATTTATTTAAGTTAATATTACTATTTATTTTAATATTGTCAAATTTTATTGTTGTTTTATTGTTATTCAAATCAAGCATTTCGAACTGATTAATCAAATAATTTTTTGTTACGGTTAGTTTAACCCATTTAAATGATAACGAACTATTTAGCGGAGTAAATTTAATGATATAATTATTTTTTGATTTATTCTCAGTCACAATTTTGGCTTTACATTTTTTAGGATAATCAAAAATAATTTTTTTCAGGGAAAAGCTGTTTTCTTCTTCATTTGCATTAGTAATTACAACCCTGTTCAACTTTTTATTAAATTGCCAAACAGTTTTCCCGTTGCTTACAATTGTTACGTAGTTAAATACTATCCGGTATTTATCTTGTTTAGCATAATAAAATTTACCGATCAAGTTTTCCGAGTTATTATCAACTCTTATAATATTTGATTTTAAATCAATTACCGAATTAAATTTTTTCTGTACTTTTAAAATAATTTCCTGAGCGCTTTGAGGAAAAACCGTTGAAGAAACGAATACGAACAAAAACAGAATACGGAAAATCATTAAAGCGACCTTAAAATAGTTTCTAATTGTTCTTCATTCTCAACTAAAACTTCACGGGCTTTACTACCTTCGGAGGGACCCACAATTCCTGCTTCTTCCAATTGATCCACTATTCTAGCCGCTCTTGAATAACCGAGTTTCAATCTTCTTTGAAGCAACGAAACCGATCCTTGCTGATGCCTTACTATCACTCTTGCAGCATCTTCAAACATTTGGTCGTATTCCGCAAGGGCGTTTTCTTTTGCGGATTTTTTCTTTTCGAACATAGAAGGCAATAAAAAGCGTTTGGAATAACCTTTTTGCACATAAATGAATTTAGTAACCCTTTCAACTTCATCGGTGGAAATAAAAGCATTCTGCATTCTAATGGGTTTGGGCACACCGCCGGGAAGGAATAACATATCGCCACGACCCAACAACTGTTCGGCGCCATTCATATCCAAAATAGTTCTGGAATCTATTTTTGTGGCAACCTGATAAGCTATTCTTGCCGGAAAATTTGCTTTAATAACTCCCGTAATTACGTTTACCGATGGTCTTTGCGTTGCAACTACAAGATGGATTCCTACCGCTCTAGCTAATTGTGCTAATCTTGCTATTGGAGCTTCAACTTCTTTGCCGGATGTCATCATTAAATCTGCTAATTCATCAATAATAACTACTATATAAGGCAATTTATAATGTTTCATACTATCAGTATCAGACGGTTTTGTTTTGGGATTTGTAACTTTCTTATTGTAATCAACAATATTTCTAACACCGGCTTTTGCAAGTTTGTCGTAACGTTTTTCCATTTCAATTTCTACCGACTTTAAAATCAACAGCGCATTTTGCGGATTAGTAATTATTTCTTCGTTTAGATCGGGAGAAACAGCCAAATAATGCTTGTTTAATTTATTATAAAAAGACAATTCAATTTTTTTGGGATCTATAATAACAAATTTAACTTCCGACGGATGTTTGGAATAAATTAAACTGTTAATTAACATATTAATACCAACGCTTTTGCCGGAGCCCGTAGAGCCTGCAATAAGAAGATGAGGCATAATTGACAAATCTGTTATATAAACATCACCTATTATGGTTTTTCCCAACGCAATAGGAAGTTCGGCTTTTATATCTTTCAACTTAGTTAAAACAGAACGTGCGCTTACAATTGCAGAATGTTCGTTAGGAATTTCAACGCCAATAGCACCTTTACCCGGAATTGGAGCAATAATTCTAATTCCCCTTGCCGCTAAGGCCAAAGCAATATCATGTTCCAAACTGACTATTCTGCTTATTTTAACGCCTGGAGCCGGAACAATTTCGTATTGGGTAACAACCGGACCCGGCGTAACAGATATATCTTCAATTTCAATATCGAATAAAGCTAATTTTTCTTTTAGAAGTTCAGCATTTTGTTTCAGTTCAATTTCGGGAATTTTTACGGTCTCATCTTCCCGCAATCCCAAAAGGTCCAACGGCGGAAATTTATAATCGATTTCCTCTTCCCACTGGTCGGGTAAATGATCCTCGTCAACAAAGTTCGGAGGCAGGTCTTTTTCCGATTCTTCCAATTCCTTTTCGGTTTTCACTTGATTTGTAATCGTCTCGGGATCTACTTGAGAACTGTCCGTAATTCCCAAATCGTCTTTTCTGATTATCCGGATTGTAGTTTCCCCGTTTTCTTTCTCGCTCACCAAATTTTCGGCTACCGTTTGATCTTTATTTTTTTTCTTTTTCCGTTTACCGCTTAATTTAGAGATTTCTTTTAAGTTTTTATTAATACCGGAATCAATTTTATTAATTTTGACATTTCCTCCGGAAGTTGCCTTTTGTTTTACGCTGAAAATCTTTTTTACAAAATCAAATACTTTTTCAAAAGGAATATCGAAAACAAATAATATTGTAATTAAGAGAAGAGCAAACAGAAAAATGGAACTTCCCAGCGTTCCCAAAAGTCTGCCTATGCCAATTCCCAAAAAGGCGCCTATATTTCCCGAAAGTTCATAATATTCGGTTAAAATACCCGGCTGCGGGGTGTTTTGCAGCATTCCGAAAAAAGTTGCAATAATAATAGCGGCAATCAACAGAAAATTTGAAATATACGCAATTAATTTATTATCGGTTTTTTTAAGAAATGCATAACCCCATAAAAAGAAAATTACCGGAAAGACCAAGGAAAAATAACCTAAAGTCATTTTAACAAAAAAGTACGAAATATAAGCTCCGAATATACCCAGCCAATTGTGTGTGGTTTTAATTTTATGAATAAATTCCGGATCGGAAGAAAAAATTTTGGTTAAATCGCTGAAAAAATATCCCAAATTTGCTTCGTCATATCTTGAAAAAGAAAGTATACTTAAAAACACCAACAACGAAACAACAACCAAAAGTATGCCGAAAATTTTTTTCTTCTGTTCGATAGAAAGGAAAAAATAATCGTTATTGTTATTATTTTTTTTTACAGAAGGTTTTTTTTTAGTTTTTTTTGCCATTAAGAATTTCTGTTTAGTAATTTAATAACTCCGGTAAGATAATAAGGGATATTATCATAAATTCCAACCTCAGCCGCCAATTCAATATCTTTTTCAAAACCGTATTTAATCAATTTTTTCCCATGCTCGCTATTTTTCATCATATTTAACAGATCATTTTTATAATTGTCAAATAAAATTTTGGAACTAATTGAAGCATCGCTGTAAGTAAGATTTAACTCTTTTTTTTCCAACAAGTCTATTAAATTACCGGCGCAAACAGAATCTTCCAGACTGAACATTCCGTTAGAACCGGAACAAAGTATTTCAACGTCATTATTTATTTTCGTTAAATAATTAGCTATTGCTTCAATATTATTAAAAGAACAAACGAACAATTTTTCTGAATATTTAGCTTTAATAATAGCGCCGGTACCGTTAGAAGAAAAAAGAATAACCGATTTGCCCCGGATTGCATTTTCCGTATATTCCAAAGGCGAATTACCAAGGTTGAAGCCTTCAATTTTTTTGGTATTTCTTTCGCCTCCCAACAAAGTTTGACCGCCGAAAGCATTTCCGGATACTTTCATGGCAAATTCCAAAGAATTTACAGGAATAACTTCCCGCGCTCCGTTTTGTAAAGCGGTTAATATTGTAGTCGATGATCTTAAAACATCAATTACAACCGTTGTTTTCCCCGCAAAGTATAGTTCATCAACACTTTGGGGTGTAAAAAGCGTATGGATTTTCATTCTATTTTTTTACAAATGGTAAATGAACAATTTTTGCCAAATGATTTTTATTCCGTATTTGAATTTCCACACTCTCGCCCTCTTTTGCAAATTCACTTTTGATGTAACCAAGCGCAATAGGTTTTTCCAAAACGGGACTAACAGTACCGCTTGTTACATGCCCAACTTCCTCTTCATTTTTAACAATTTTATATCCATGACGGGGAAATGCTTTTTCTTCGAGAATCATAGGAACTAATTTTCTTTTAACTCCTTTTTCTTTTACGTTAAGCAAAACATCCCTACCTATAAAATCGCCTTTTTTAAGTTTTGTAATCCACCCGAGACCTGCCTCCAAAGGATTGGTTGTTTGATCAATATCGTTTCCATACAAACAATAACCCATTTCCAACCGGAGAGTATCTCTTGCTCCCAATCCCGCAGGTTGAATATCGAACTCTTTCCCGGCTTCCATAACAGCATTCCATACTTTTTCCGCAATTGATTCATCGCCCAAAAAATAAAGCTCAAAACCCAATTCACCCGTATAACCCGTACGGGAAACCAGCATTTGTATGCCGGCAATTTCTGCATGAAAGAAGTGATAAAATTCCAAATCGATTGGTTTATTGCTTATTTTATCCAAAACTTTTTTAGAATCCGGACCTTGAACGGCAATTAAGGAATAATCGTCGCTTTCGTTTATCACATCGGTGTCAAATTTATTATTTTGTTTTATCCAATCAAAATCTTTTTCTATATTGGATGCATTCACCACCAGCATAAATTCATCGTCGGCTAATTTATAAACCAAAAGATCATCCACTATTCCGCCATCGGGATAACACATTGCGGAATATTGAGCCCTTCCAACATTCAATTTGGAAGCATTGTTTACGGTAACGTATTGCACCAAACCGAGCGCTTCTTTACCTTTTACTTTAAATTCACCCATGTGAGAAACGTCAAATATTCCAACCGAGTTTCTTACTGCTTTGTGTTCGCTGATAACAGACGAATATTGAACCGGCATTAAATATCCGGCAAATTCCACTATTTTAGCTCCTAATTTTTCATGAACCGAGTACAATTTTGTTTTTTTCATTTTAATGCCTACAATTTTAAGTGATTTCAAAAA